>JALSNL010000311.1 GCA_026987055.1 Melioribacteraceae bacterium
ATGTTCCAACAACAAGTAATTTAATAGGGATAAAATTTTCTGATGAAAATAACGGAATTGCTTGGGGTAAAGATGTTTTAATAGCTACTAATGATGGGGGCAAAACTTGGGATGTTGTCTCAAACTTTGAAAGTAATGCTGTGTCATTTGCCGATAAATATTATGGAATGAAAATTATTAATCATTATCAGGATAAAGATACATCTGCACTACTCAAAACAACTGATGGAGGGAAAACTTGGAAAGTATTATTAAAATTAAGTGAGCATCCTCTTAATTGTGATGTGTGTGATACAGATCGAAGATTAAAAAATATTTCATTATTAGATAAAAATATTGGTTGGTATTCTTCTGTAAGCAATACTTATTCCATGTCTACTCATGTTACAGAAACTCGATTATATCCTACAACAGACGGTGGAGAAAGTTGGAATGAAGATATTATCCAAAATCTACCGGAAGGTAATTTATACAAAGTGTCTGCTTATTTTCTTAATAAAAATTTTGGTTGGGTTAATGTGAGATACGCGGTTTCTGATGCGTACGAATTACCTGATAATGCAGAAACATTTTTAACAACGGATGGTGGTGGCTCGTGGGAAAATAAAGCTACTCTTAGTCAAGGTCGAAATAATATAAGTTTTTTTATAAATGAAAATATTGGCTGGAAAGCAGCCGGTCCAGTTTATGCATCAACTGCAGATGGTTCAGAAATAAGGGATAATAGAGTTAATTTATATAAGCTAAATGAAAGTGGCTGGGTAAAGCTTTATGAAGCATCTCTTAAAGGTCCAATTGCATTATATTTCATTTCCGATAGTATCGGTTGGTTTTTAGGCAAAGCAGTAGACCGTTGCTGTTTGGGTTCCAACGAGGATGAATTTCCGTCATACAGATTTATTTGTATGACTAAGGATGGGGGCGTAACATGGGAACTACAAGAATTTAATTTAACAAAAGATTTTCCCAAAATAAATAATTTCTTTTCTCTTCATGGTGAAGTATGTTGGGCTGTTTGTGATAGTGGAACACTTTTAAAATATGATTTATCTAATCCTAATTCTATACCTAATAAATTTCATAGAATTATTCCTGATAAATACAGCTTAATGCAAAACTACCCGAATCCGTTTAATCCTTCAACGGTAATTAAATTTGCATTACCAAAAGAAACAAAAGTTTCATTGATTATTTATAATTCTCTAGGTGAACAGATTACTAAGCTAATTGATAAACAACTAAAAGCAGGTTTTCACGAAGTTAAGTTTAATAATAAAAATTATTCTTCCGGTATTTATTTCTATAGATTACAAGCCGGAAAATTTGTTAAAACAAAAAAGATGATTCTTTTAAAATAGTATCAAATGACTTCCGTAGTATATTATATAAACTACGGAAGTCATTTTTATTCATTCCAATAATTTTATCTCATTCTTCCAAAACAATTGTGCTTCATAGGTTTACGTCCTTTCATCATTCCATGATGCATTCTGCTCATTTTATCAAAATTATTAATCCAAACTTTCTTTTGTGTATTATCTAAAAAATTATACACATCAAACCATAAACTGATTTTTTGTTTTGCCATTTTACTACGCAAGGAACTAATTTTATCTACTATATTAAGAGCGGCGGATTTATTGATGTTTCCGTTTGTTATCATTTTTTTCAAAGAAAGCCGTTCCTTTTGAATTTTAGCTTTTAAATCAATCATTTTTTCTTGATTGTCAAATTTTAATTCGTTGAACTTTTTTAATTGGGAATCATTTAATTTTAATTGTTGAAAAATTCCGTTTGGTTTTTGCATCGGTTTATGCTTAAACGGTTGAGCCGAAAGAATTGAAAAGCTAAAAACTATACTTACGATTAATAAAAACACAAATGATTTTTTCATTTTTCCTCCAAGTTATAAATTGTTTGTTTTGTAACTTAGACACATAAATCACTTATTGGGTTTAAAGAAAACTTAGAGTTAATTTTACATAAAAATACTAAGTGAAAAAAGATGTAATAATAAAGACGGAATTATATATTACAAATAATTGCAAATAAATATTGTAATGTACTCTGTAAAGTATAATTAAATTTTTGCTTAGCGTTTTAATTTTTTAGAAATTACAAAGAATAAACTTTAAACCTTTTTAGTAATAAAATTGTCTAATTTATTACTGAAGGAATTATATGAGCAACGAAGAAGAATTTGAACTGATAAAGGAATTTCTAAGGGGGAAAGAAAAAGCCTTTAATAAGTTGGTGCAGATTCATCAAAAAAATATCTATTGGCTCGCCAGAAGAATGGTTGGCAATCATTTTGACGCAGATGAAATTACGCAGCAAGTAATAATTATTATGTATCAAAAGTTAAAAAAATTTAAGTTTAATTCTTCATTAAGTACTTGGTTATATAAAATTACAAGAACAAGAAGCTTAAACTTAATAAAACGAAATAAAGTGAAAAATTTTTTTAGTCTTAATGATAGCAGCGTAAAACAAAAAGCAACGGAAGATAATATATTTGTTGATTTGGAAAACAAAGAAAAAATTGAACGAGTACAAAAATTATTAAATAATTTACCGGTTAAACAAAGAGAAGTTTTTTTATTTAGAAATTTCGAAGAACTTAACTATGAAGAAATTTCCAAAATAACCGGTAAAAGTATTGGTGCATTAAAAGCAAACTATTTCCACGCATCAAAAAAAATATTAGAGATGATGAAAAATGAAAATTAATGAAGATTTGTTTTTAAAATATAATTCGGATTTATTACCCGAAAACGAAAAGATGGAATTTGAAAAACTTCTTACAAAAAATCCGGAAATAGATGAACAGTTTAACGCATTTAAAACAAAATTAAATTCAATAAAAATTGATGGCAAAATTGATGAAAGATATTTTAATAGTCTGTTGCCAAAAGTAAGAGAAAAAATTGATAATAAAATAAAAAAGAAAACCATACCAAAATTAGCCTATGCATTGCCGTTGTTAGTTTTAATCTCTTATCTTGTTTTTAATTATACAAACAATCCGGTACCAAACAATATTAGTAAAGAAGATAATTTTACGGAATTATACAATAATGTAGATTTGACAAATAGTTATTTATCGGATTTATTTTTAACGGAAAGTATTTCTTTAACGGAAGATAAACTTGTTTTAAATCTGGGAAGTGATTTTCTAAAAGATATCAATAACTTGCAAGCTCCGGAAATAATTATTGATGAAGGAGCTTTTGAAGAGAATTTTTATAATAATTATGTAAATTACTTTCCGGAAGATGAACTAAATAAAGTTTATACGGAGCTACATTCAAGTAATAACTTATAGGAATAAAAAATGAAATATTTAATAGCACTTATATTTTTGGTTTCTAATTTTTCCTTTGCGCAAGGAATGATGGATAAACCGCCTCATCACATGCGGGAAAGATTTAAAGAGCTGGAAAAAATAAAATTATTGGAATCGCTAAATTTAGATGAAGAAACTGCAATCCGGTTTTTTACAAGAAGGAATAAATTTTTAAATGAACAACAAAAACTATTTAATCAACGTGAAAACCTTGTAAAAGAAGCGGAAAATTTTTTAAAAGAAAAAAATCTAAAAGACAAAGATTACGATGTAATGATAAATAAAATCAAATTGGTTGAAGATAAACTATTACACTCGCGTCAAAAATTTTTTGAATCGGTAGAAGATATTTTAACCAAAGAACAAACTATTAAGCTCTTTATCTTTGATTATAAATTCAAACAAGAAATAAGAAAGATGTTAATGAAAAGAGGTAAAAGAAAATTCTCACCGGAATAGGAATTGTATAGTTCAAATATTTAGTAATAGAGCTTCTGCATAATAAGAAATGTAACCCGGAATGTTTAGCAAAGCATTATGATAATCTTAGTTATATATTAACAACAAATTGGTTCCCGGATTTTCAATTAGTCCTCTCTTTACGAAAGAGAGGATTTAGCCTGCCGCCAGCTTTTTTGGCGCGGGTTAGTTATTAAAATAAACTAATCCGAAAACCAATTTGTTTCTGGTACACTCTAAATTTTCCGAAACGTACTTTTAGCACAACTCATAAAAACATAGCTAGGAAATGACAATATTTAAAATCAAAAAATCAAATTTTAGATTTATTTTCATTTTGCCTATTTTCTATTAGTTCCACTTATAACTTCAAATTATTGATATTCCTCACAGACATTATTCAATTAAAATATTATTCTTATTAACCGGAACTTTTTAATATTTAAATTGTTTATATTATAAAATACTTCAAAAGATTTTAGTGTATATTTAAATCAGTTGCATTTTAAAAACCATAAATATATCTTTAAGATTCAATTTGCGGAAATGGTGAAATTGGTATACACGCTATCTTGAGGGGGTAGTGCTCGTAAGAGCGTGCGGGTTCAAGTCCCGCTTTCCGCACGGTTATTAAATTATTTTTTTTAACAAAAGTAGGATTAGATCTATGAAAAAAGTGTTTAAAATTGCCTTGTCCGTTTTATTATTGCTAGCCACAGTAAGTTTTGCTCAAGAAGGTGCAATGGATAAGGAAGCTGCCAAACTGTACAACCAAGGGAACAAACAAAAAAAATCCGGTGATTATGACGGTGCTTTAGCATCTTACACCGAAGCACTAAATAAATCAAAAGACTACAGAATTTATTATCAATTAAGTTCTGTATATAAAAAGAAAAGAGACTTTGCAAAATCTGAAGAAATGCTCAATAAAGCTCTTGAGTTAAACCCTAAATTTAATATTGCACATAATGCTTTGGGAACTACTTATTATTCTTGGGGCAAATATGAAAAAGCAATTGAAAGTTTTAAAAAATATGCTGAAAATGCAACTAAGAAGCGAGATAAAAAACGTGCAAAAAAATATATTGGTCTGGCCTATACAAAATTAGGTGATATTGCATTAAAAGAGAAAAACTATGATAAAGCTCTTGAATATTTGATGAATGCAGTATCTAACTATAATTATGATGCCGCTTATTTGAAATTAGCTGATATTTATTTGGATAAAGGTCAATATAACGAAGCTTTGCAAGCTGCCGATAATGCCGTTAAATATAAAAGTAGAAAATCAAAAGTACCTAAAGGTGCTCCTTATTTCTATAAAGGAATGGCATACAAAGGACTACATAATATTGCCAAAGCTAAAGAAAATTTCAAGAAAGCAAGTAAAGATAAAAGATACAGAGATAGAAGTAAGCATGAAATAAAATATTTAAGGTAGAAGCTTAATACTTTTAGAAAAAGCCCGGTTAACCGGGCTTTTTTTATATTTATTTCAATTCAAATTATTTTTTAATACGATTTAACATCCTATAATAAATAAAGTTATAATCATAACATCATAATTCCCTTTAACTTAATTAACTAATTATTTATATTAAGCAAATATATTTTTAATTTTATGGAACTCTTTGTTGTTTCATAACGTTTAATATTGTATTGTATAAAAATTAAATTACCATTACTATGAAATTAGTATTAAAATTCTATCTTCTATTACTTTTCAGTTCTTTATTATATGCTCAAAATGATGTAGAGCTTTATTCTTCTGCTATGGAAAGTTTTAATAAAAAAGATTTTGCATACGCACTAAAAACATTTGAACAAATAATAAAATTAGATGAAGTTGATAAACAGTTGTTGTCCTCGTCAAAATATTATATTGGAGAATGTTTGCTTGGTATGCGGCAAATTGATGGAGCAATGGCGCAATATCAAAGTTTTATTGTAGAGTATCCGCATTCCGCTTTTGTAGATTTGGCTTTATACAAATTAGGAAGTTTACATTTCAATAAAAAAAATTATAATGCAGCACGTGATAATTTAATTGCGTTAATCAATAATTATCCTTCCTCAAAATATGTAGGCTCCGCTTACTTTTTAATTGGCGAGTCTTTTATTAAACAAAATAATTTGAAGAAAGCCGAAGAGTTTTTTAAGACTGCCGTTAGAAAAAACAATAATAGTTCCTTTGCAGATTACAGCTTGTATTCTTTGGCAAATCTTTATGAGCAAAAAGGTGATTATGATAATGCAGTTAAGTATTATGATAAGTTACTCGGTTTTTATAGTAAAAGTAAGCTTGCACCTAAAGCTCAGTTAAGAATAGGTGTTTGCTATTTTCATTTGAATGAATATGATAATGCGGTAATTGAGCTGTCCGATCCTTTGATTGATAAACTATCTACCGAAGAAAAAAATGAAGCGAATTTTGTTTTGGCTAATTGTTTTTACAGACTAAAAGAATATGAAAATGCATCGGAAACATATAAACGTATATTAGATAATTCTCCCTCCAAAGAAATGTTAGAAAAAATTCGCTACGGGTTAGCTTGGATTAACTTTCACGAAGGACATTATTTAAATGCATACAAATTATTCAATGAACTAAAAAATTCCGGTAATGATTCTGTTGCAATAAAATCTTTTTATTGGAGTGGAGAAGCCCAACGATATGCCGGAAATAATAAAAAGGCAATAGAAATTCACAAAGCTTTTGCGGAAAAATATCCTGATAGTCCGCTAGCCGAAAGAGTAAAACTTAGCATTGGGATAAGTAAATTTAGTGAAAAAAGATTTGAAGGTTCCGAAGATGCACTTTTGAAATCTATTTATTCCAGAGATCCCTTTACAAAAGCTAAATCTTTAACATTGCTTGGTGAAATAAATTTAAGAAAAAAAGAATACGGAACTGCTGCAGAATATTTTAAACGCGGTCTATTAGTAAAACAAATTGCTGCCGAATTAAAAGACCGTTGTTATTTAGGATTGGGCGTTGCTTATTTCTTTCAAAAAAATTATGTAGGAGCTTTGGAAGAATTAATCTCAATTGATATAAAGCGGACGAATGTTGATAAGAATAAATTAAACTTTTACTTAGCCGAAGTTAATTTTTATCTTGGTAACTATTCAAAAGCAATTTCTTATTATAATAGAATTAAGAGCAACGATAGAAAAATACAAAAAAATACAATTTACGGAAAAGCATATTCATATTTCAATTTAAGAGATTACACTAAGTCGGCATTTCTTTTTGGTGAGTTCGTAAAAAAATACAGAGGTGATAGAAAAACGGCGGAAAGCAAAATGAGACTGGCTGATTCTTATTATGCATTAAAAGAGTTTGAAAATGCCAGCCGAATTTATAAAGATGTTTTAACACGTTCAAAAGAATTTGGGAAAGATGAAACAGCATATTTTAATTATGCTCAAACATTATTTAAAGCCGGTGATGCAACTACTGCTATTGAGGTCCTTTATAATCTGCAGAATAAATTTCCTGCATCAAAATATGCAGATGATTCTCAATATTTAATAGGGTGGATTTATTTTCAAAAAAATCAATTTAACGATGCCATAGATAACTATAAAAAGTTAATAGACATTTATCCGAATTCTCCTACAATTCCAATTGCTTATTATTCAATTGGGGATTCTTATTTTAATCTTGGTAAATATAATGAAGCAATAAAAAATTATAAAAAAGTAATAGAGCTTTATCCTAACAGCAAATATGTTTATGATGCTGTTAACGGAATACAATATTGTTATATTGTACAAGACAAACCAAAGGCTGCAATAAGCTATCTAAGCAAATTTATTAAAACTCACGACAATTTGGAATTTTTAGACAAAATACAATTTAAGAAAGCGGAAATATATTATAATAACGGGAATTACCAATTAGCATTAAATGAATTTTCTAAAGTTATAGATAACTATCCGAAAAGTTCGTTAATACCATCGGCATATTATTGGATGGGAAAAAGCGAAGTGTTTTTAAAGCATCCTGAAAAAGCAATTAACTATTTTGAAGTTGTTAGAAGTACTTCACTTAACACCGAAATAGGATTTAACGCAGTTTTGGAAGCAGGAAAAATATACAGAGCACAAAAAGATTTGGAAAGTGAAGTTAATTTATATAATGATGTGATGACTAAAATAAAAAATCCTAAAGTGCTATCGGAATTAAATTTTGTAAAAGCACAAGCTTATATTGAGAACAATGATATCTCATCAGCGTATAAAGTACTAAATGAAATAATAGCAACACCCGACGGTTCATTGTTTTATCACAAAGCGGAAATAGAACTTGGAATATTAGAATTGGTAAAAGGGAATTACGAGCATGCAATAAAGCTTTTTGAAGATGTAGCCAAAAACAGAAAAGATGATATTGCTGCCAAGGCTCTTTATTATAAAGGCTTGGCTTATTTTGATCAAAATAAATATGAAGAAGCTGTTGAACCCTTTATAAAAGTACGTTCATTGTATTCCGCTTATGATGAATGGTATTCGCAAGCTTTATTAAGGCTTGGAGATTCCTATGTTAAATTAGGTGAAAAAGAAAATGCCAAAGAAATGTATAAAGCAGTATTAAAAAGACACAAAAGAGATCCTTTAGGAAAAGAAGCAACAGAAAAACTAAAAGAACTATGAAAAAAATAATCATTCTATTTTATTTGTTTACTATTTCTCTTTTGGCACAAAAAGAGAATAACACACAAAGTATTGAATTACCGGATTTTGTAATTACCGGCAAGCAAAAAATAACTATGCCTAAAATACAAAAAAAAGCACCGGATTTTATTCCGCTTTTATCAAAAGATTTTTTCAATCCTAAATTCCCAAGTGAAGAACAAATCCCAATTGATTTGCCGGAGCAGAGAATTGAAGAAGTTCGGATAGATAATAAACTTCAAGGGGCAAAAGGTTTATTAAAATTAAGCGGAGGTTTATATACTTTACCAAAAGGAGAATTGTTTTACGGTAATTGGATAAATAATTTTTCTTATAATACTCATTTATTCGGTTTGCAAGAAAAAGAATATATTAATAATGCCGGAATCACCAATTATGGCGGAAGCATTGGCGGTAAATACTTTGTTAAACAAGAAGCAAAAGTATTACCGGGTTTAGAGCTTTCGTTTGATGGAAATTACAAAAATGAAAAATATAATTATTTCGGTTCCTTTAAGCCTGATTCTAAAAGGGAATTTAAATTAGCTCATGGTAAAGTTGCTGCTAATTATACATCCAGAAGAAAATTTCAGTTTGGTTTAAATTTTAATGATAATTATTTTGATCAGATAAACGATACAATAAATGAAAATATTTTTGGTACCAATGGATTCATGCAATTCAAACTTATGAACATGGATTTTAAACTTGAAGGAACATATAAAAACCAAACAATTGATAGAACACCAAAACATTTTGGAAATACTTATTACTTCAATACAATTGCAACTGTAAACATAAATCTATTCAGAAGAATAAATATTAAAGCAGGTGCTTATATTGCGGAAAGTAATAAAAATACATTCTTTTCACCAATAGCTTACGGAAGTCTGAAACTAAGTAAAAATATTACCGTTTTAGGAGAATTTGCTCCTTATGCAGAATTACTTACAATGAAGGATTTTGTTGGTATGAATAGATACTACAAACTAAATAATTTTGTAAATTCATTTGTGGAAAATAAAGTTAATATTAAATTAGCTATGCGGTTTGAGTATGGTCCTTATTTTGAAATCAATGGTGGTGCCGGATATTTAAATTCCGATAATAATGTTTATTTTGTAGATAATGTAGTTCAAGGTTTTTTTAATGCCATTAAAGATGATACTGAAAATACTTATGTTTTTCTAAATGCTCTTTTTAGAAAAGGACCTGGTGGGGAATTTTACGGTG
Organism: Melioribacteraceae bacterium; assembly: GCA_026987055.1. GTDB lineage: Bacteria > Bacteroidota > Ignavibacteria > Ignavibacteriales > Melioribacteraceae > JALSNL01. Next base: position 9,719 of record JALSNL010000311.1, read on the forward strand.
AATTAAAAGTTCAAGATGTTAGAGATTCGGATAACAAAAAGGTGCCTTATGCTCCTACCGTTACTGCTAATTTAACATATATGTACAATTTCAATTCAGTGTTTGGAACTAAGCTGGAACTGAATTATCATAACGGAGCTTTTTCAAATAATACCAATACCGAAAAAATACCGGAGATGCTGGATGTATCTTTATCAGGTTATTACAAAATATTTAGGAATTTTAATTTTACATTAGCACTTGAAAATTTGCTTGACAATAAATACTATTATTATCAAAATTATAAAGCAAAACCTTTTGATGTTTTAGCCGGATTTGAGTTCAGGTGGTAAATTTTATTATTATTAAATAAAATAAAAAAATGACAACTGAAAAATTAAAAACACAAGTAGCAGAATTATTAGGTGTTTCGGAATCCGAAAAGAATTTAGCTTTTTCTCAATTTAAGGATAAAATAGCTAATTCAATTAAAGTCGGTGAAGCTATAAAAATTTCGCAGATAGGAATTTTTCAGCTAAAGGAACAATTTGTTTCTTCGGATTCGGGTAAAACACTCACTTCTGCAAAGAAAAAGCAGACCCTTATTTTTTCACCAATAGAAAAAAATGAAGATGAATCCTTATTCATAAATTTAGAGTTGGATGATGAGGATTTTGATGGTGCA
>JALSNL010000312.1 GCA_026987055.1 Melioribacteraceae bacterium
AACGGTTATTTTGTAAAATAGGATTAAGATTATTATTTCCCTTAAAAAAAGCAATGGAAGAAAAGAAAACAAAATATGCTCCGACTTTAAAAAATAAATTTTGTGTTTTACCGTACGGTTTGGAAGATACAACAATAAAACCAACGGCTAACCAGATTAGTCCTAATAATATTAGAGCTAAATCTCCAAATTGTATGAGTTTTTTTACAGGTATTTTGGTAACATATATTTTTCCGGCTCTGGCATAAGTATATGTAAGAGAATCACCGGAACTTTTACTATCTGCCAAATAAGTAGCTTGATAAATACTACGTAACTTTTTTTTACCGATTTTTAAAAATTCATCTCCGTTTCTGATTCCGGCATTCCAAGTAATTCCGTTTTCTTTTACATTATCAAAAATAATTTTTAAGCTGTCTTGATTTACCTTTACCGGTTTCCAGATACATTCATCATTGGTTTTAGCTGTAATATTAAAAACAAAATAGATTTGTATTAAACCCAGTACTACTAAAAATATAGTAACGGGCAGAATAATTTTATTTTTATATTTTGTTAAAAAATTTTTCATACGTTTATTTTATTTTTATTACCATACAGGTAATATCATCGGATTGTTCGGCATCATTTGTAAAATTAGTTACATCTTTAACAATTAAATCTAAAATTTCTTTCGAATTTTTTTCGGATAAATCAATCACTAAATTTTCAAGGCGTTCATCACTATATTCTTCGTTTGATTTGTTCATTGCTTCGGTGATTCCATCGGTAAAAAGAATAATTGTGTCATCTTTTTTTAATTGCACTTTTTCATATTCATAAGGAATAACAGTCTGCATTACACCTAGAATCATTCCTCCTTTTTTCAGCTTTATTATTTCACCATTCCTAATTAACAAAGGCGGATTGTGTCCCATATTTACATAAGTAAATTCATTGGTTTCATTATCTATTATTCCCCAGAAAGCAGTAATAAAACTTCCGTTAGTTGTATTTTCGGAAACCAAATCGTTTAGAATGTTAGACGCTTCTTGTAAAGAATAGTTCAATTTGTAAAGTGATTTAAGAAAAGCTTGTAAGTTTGCCACCAGCAAAGATGCTTGAATTCCTTTACCCGAAACATCCGCAAGTGCTATTATTGTATTTCCGTTTTCCAAAGTTGCAACATCATAAAAATCTCCTCCAACTTGTCGTGCCGTTTTATTATATGCCGCAATTTCAAATTTTTCCGATGTTGGTATTTTTGACGGTAATAAATTTTGCTGAATTGTTCTGGCAAGTTCCAAATCTTTTTCAATTTTTTGTTTTTCCAACATTTCCTTAAACAATCGGCTATTTTCTATTGATATCATTGCCAAACTTCCTACCGAAGAAATATATTCCACATCGGATTGTGAGTAAGGTTGTTTGGTTATTCTTTTGCCCAGCAATATCAAGCCTTTTGTTTCATTTTTAATTAGCATCGGTACAATAAGTTCAATTTCCCGAATTGAAATTTTATTACTATCTTTTACACAAACAGCATCCTTTAAATTATTTAATTGATATTTTTCAATTGCATTTTTTATATCGTCATCATTTATTTTACTGTCTAAAATTTCTACTTCATCATCATCAAATATTACAATTGCATATTTTGAAACTAGCATTTGAGCGGTAACGGAATATGTAAGAAGCTTGGAAATTCTTTTTATTTCCAAAATACTGCTAAATTCTTTTCCCAAATCGAACAAAGAGCTTAACTGATTTATTTTACCGTCAAGTGCTTTATTTGTTTCTTTTAATTTTTCAAAGTTAGTTGCATTAGCAATTGCGGTGCTAGCTATTTTAACCAAGGTTGAAAGAAAGTTTATATCATCTTCGGTAAAATCTTTCTTGGTTAATTTGTGTCCTAAAAACAAATAGCCTAATATTTTATCTCTTGAAATTATTTTTTCGGAAAGTATAAATTCATTTTGACGTTTAAAATTTTCCAAATCATTTTCTACTTTGTCCGTGATACTATCTTGCTTAAGTAAAAGTAATTTTTCCTTATTTAATCCTTTGGAAAGTTTAATTTGTAAAGTTTGATTTTCATCATAAAGTGCTATGATGCCATTGGTAATTTGCAATTTACCAAAACAAGTTAGTAATAAATTATTGAGTGTAAATTCCAGATTAAGATTTGAATTAAGATGGTTTGAAAAATCTACAAGTGCAGATAAATTTTTAAGTGCAGATTTATTATCCGGTAATGTCATATATAATTACCTTAAATATTTTATTAACGTAACTTTATTTCTATCGCCGGATTTAGAATATTTTACTTCGTCCATTAATTTTTTCATTAAGTAAATACCTAATCCGCCGACTCGTTTTTCTTTATAATATTTTTTAAGATTCGGTTCTTTAATTTTTTTCGGGTCAAAATGTTTACCTTTATCGGAAATTGAAACCGAAAATTTGTTATTTGAAAACGAAACACTTAAAATAATTTCGCCGTTTTTTGAAAATTTATAAGCGTGCTTTATTACATTTGTAACAGCTTCGTCGGCGGCTAATATTATTTTACCGGCTTGCTCTTCGGTAAAGCCAACTTCCAAAGCGGCATCTTTAATAAAATTGCGTGCTAATGCCAAATTATCTGTTGTGCTTTTAATCTTAAAGCGTTTTCTAATATTTTTTGTTATACTTTTCAATCTTATTTTGCCCGATTGTATTTTGCAATTGCTTCATCTTCGGATTTATAAAATTCATATAACATCGGAAAGCCTAAAAGATCGAACACATTGTAAACATCATCTTTAAGATTTGAAAATTTTATATCCCCGCCGTTATCACGCATTGTTTCTACATAAGCCATAAATACTCCAAGTCCGGCACTGCTTATGTATTTAAGTCCGCTAAAATTAATCACAACCTTATAGTTCTTATTTTCAATAAGATTATTAAATGCGTTTTCCAAATCGGGAGCTGTGTGTGCATCTAAAAATCCGTTAACATCTAAAATGCTAACATCTCCGACCTCACGTTTTGTAACGTTGAAATCTGCCATCTAATTTACTCCGGGTTTATTTATGTTATTATTCCATTTCAATATTACCAATGTAATATCATCGTGCTGCGAACGATTTTTTGAAAACGTTGTAATTGCTTTCATAATACTTTTAGATATTTGGTCGGCTGATAAATGTCTGTTTTCGAAAATTAATTTTTCCAATCTGTCATAACCAAATTCTTCAAAGTACTCATTCAATGTTTCATTAATTCCATCTGTAAATAGAATTATAATATCGTTATTATTTAATTTAATTTCCATCTCTTTTAATAAATTATCAAACTTTTCGGTAAAATTTAACCCCAACCCAATACCTTGAGGAACTAATCTACTAATATTATTATCGGATAAATACAGCAAAGGAGAATGCCCTGCTCTAACAAATGTAAATTTTTCTTCTTTTGTATCAATAATCCCAAAGGTAACGGTAACAAATATTTTCTTTGGTAAACTTCTTTCAAGAATTGAATTGGCTTTAATCAATAATTCTTTTGTACTAAAGTTTAGTTTGGATAATGAAGAAAAAATTCCTTTTACTTCCGCCATAATAAAAGCGGCTTCAATTCCTTTGCCGGAAACATCCGCAATTACTACGGCAAATTTATTTTTATCAATTTCAAAAAAATCATAATAATCACCGCCTACTTCAAATGCGGGAACAAACAAGGCGGCAATGTCTAAATTTTTATATTCCGGAATTTTTTGCGGAAGCAGTTTATATTGAACATCTCTGGCAACGTCAAGTTCTTTTTCCAATCTTTCTTTTTCTATTGATTCTTCCAGCAATTTAGTATTTTCCAAAGCGATTGCCGCAAAATCTGCAAATGTACTAACGGATTTGCTATCTTCTTCTTCAAACCGGTAATAAGTTTTACGGGCGGCAAACAGATATCCTTTGTTACTATTATGTATTGATAAAGGTGCGGATACTATTGTGTAAATATCTTTTGGCAAATCCTCCTTCCCTTTTACTTCGGTTATATCAATAATTTTAGCTTCCGAAGAGGAAACTATTTTTCTTCCCAATAAAAAATCGGAAAGCTGTTTGGCTTCAATAAGTCCTATACCTTTTACCGAATGAATTGTAGTATCATCATTATTATTTATTACCAACCAAGAAGCATTTGCATTGCTTACTTTTAACGTTGTGGATGTTATTGTTTCATATAATTCTTCCGAATCAAAAACCTGGCTCATCATTTTGCTTATATCTTTAAATGACGAAAGTTCTTCATTTTTTCTATCAATTACTTCAGCGGTTGGTAAATGAAAAAGTGTAATGAAAAAAACTATTATAAAATATAACAATCCGTACAACATAACCAAATCTAACAATTGATTAAGAGCGGGAGAAAAATTCTTAATGAATATAAAATTATCATTTGCCGAATTCATACCGGAAATAAATATAATGGCAATTGAAAGCATCAATAAATTTATTTTTTGCTTTTTATTTAAGAATGCAATCCAAGCCACACGAAAAGAGTTTGCTAAAATCAAAGAAACTGTTATTGCGAACAATATATTATAGATAAGAGAGTTACTATCCGGCAAAACAACCTTCAAACCTTCTACCGTTTTATCCGCTTTAAAAAAAGCCGATGCTAATGCGGTTAAGGCAAAAAATATTAGCATAATTTTATAATACAAACTCGGATTTTTTTTCTGTCGATAAAAACATAACTTTTTATAAACAGCAAATACATAAGACAAGGCTCCGATAAAAACAAATGCTATTATGGAAGAAAACAAAACATAAATTAAATCGGTTGAATTTTTAAGTCCGGAAAACAACCAAGATGAAGCGGACATCAAAAAGAACAAAAGTGCATTTAACAAGCCGGCATTAATTACAAGAGATAAGGGTTTACTTACTTTCGGATTAACAAAATCGGAGACATAAATAAACCAAAAATAAGCGCTTGCCAAAATTAGAATTTCGTTAATCAATAGAAGAATAAAAGTATTTGCGGAAGGAAATATTATTTTAAAAACAAACAATAGTACCGAAACAAAAAATGCGTTCTCTATTTTTTTATTATTTGTTTTATCCATTACACCTTTTTATATTTAGTCTATCCTCTTAATTCTTTTTCATACGGTTCCAAAATAATTTTCAAACTTTCTCTTGCTCTAAATATTCTTGATTTTATAGTACCAACTTCACAATCAAGTTTTTCTGCAATTTCTTTATAACTAAAACCATCTATATCTCTAAGAACCAGCGGGACTTTTAATTTTTCGGGTAACCGTGCAATTGCTTTTCTGATTAAACCGGGAATATCAATATTTTCCGAGTGTGCACGTACACTAAATTCTTTTCCTCTTTCATTTATAGGAACAAAAATACTTCTTACTTTTTTCTTTCTTAAATAATCTCTACATTTATTAACGGTTATTCTATATAACCAAGTAGAAAACTTTGAATCGAAACGAAAATTTTTAAGATTATGATAAACATTGATAAAAACATCTTGCGAAATATCATCAACATAATCCGTATCACCTAAAGTTAAATAAACCAGATTTCTAACTTTATCTTTATGTTTTTGAACTAAAAGAGTAAATGCTTTTTGTTCACCCATATTAAACTGCTTAATTAGAACATAGTCGTCATCTTTAGCATTTTTTTGTGTGCCATTATTAGTATCTTCTGTTTTCACTTTCTTAGACGATTCTTTTGTAGTTTTGTTCAAAAAAAATAATAATATTTACAACTATTTATAAATATATAAAATTACTATCGGGAATATTTATATAAATAAATTTTTATTTTTCTAAATTATTGAATAAATTAAATATAATGTTAAATTAAATAGAAAAATTAACATTCTTTTCTTGATTAAGATTTTTGTAATAATTATTTTACAATAAACATTTTGGAGCAAATATGAGAATTAAAACATCTGAAAAATATTCAGCTGTTGTGGTTGAATTAAAAGGAAATGTTATGGGCGGACCTGATTCTGAAAAATTCAGTAAATTACTGCATGACCTTTTAGATGAAGGTAAAAAAAATATAGTTGTGGATTTAGGTCATGTTAAATTTATGAATAGCTCCGGACTTGGAATGCTAATTAGCGGCTATACAACCATAAAAAACGGTGGTGGTTCTTTAAAATTAGCTAACGCTACTGAAAAAATTAACAGTCTTTTGGTTATTACAAAACTTATTACAATTTTTGAAAATTATAATTCTGTTGATGAAGCGGTAAAAAGTTTTAAATAATATTTTAGCTTAATATTTTTCTATTTTCCCAAATCATAATTTTATGATTTGGGATATTTTTTGTCCTCTTCGGTTGTCAATAAATAATCTCTCAACTTAAATTCAAGGTATGGTATGAGTGTTTCAATAGTAGTTGGAAGTCAATGGGGTGATGAAGGTAAAGGTAAGATTGTAGATTTATTAAGTTCCGAAGTTGATATTGTTGCACGTTATCAAGGTGGTGCAAACGCCGGACACACTATTGAAGTCGGTGATAAAAAATTTGTGTTCCATTTAATTCCTTCAGGAATTCTTCACGAAAATGTAACTTGCGTTATAGGAAACGGAGTTGTAATTGAACCTGCCGCTTTGCTTGAAGAAATAAATATGCTTAAAGAAAACGGTATTAATATTGACGGACGTTTATTTATAAGCCGTAATGCACACTTAATAATGCCTTACCATAAATTGCTTGATTCAATAAACGAACAAGGTAAAAAGAAAATAGGAACTACAGGCAGAGGAATTGGACCAAGCTACATTGATAAATATGCCAGGAAAGGAATAAGGATTGCAGATTTATTAAACAAAGACTCATTAAAAGAAAAAATCAGAACCAACCTGGAAGAAAAAAATAATTTACTTAAAAAAGTATATGACCACACCGGTTTGGAAGTAAATGCTATTATTAACGAATGCTTAAACTTCGATAATGAAATTGACCAATATGTTACAGATACTTCCGCTTATCTAAACGATGCTATCAACAAAGGGAAATCCGTTTTACTTGAAGGAGCACAAGGGGCTTTGCTGGATGTTGACCACGGAACATATCCTTACGTTACATCTTCAAACCCTACTTCGGGCGGAGCTTGCACGGGAACGGGAATTCCACCTACAAAAATTACGGATGTTATTGGAATTGTAAAAGCCTATACAACACGTGTGGGCTTAGGTCCTTTTCCAACAGAACTTTTTGATGAAACCGGCAAAAAGCTTGGAGAAGTTGGCGCCGAATTTGGAGCAACAACCGGAAGGAAAAGAAGATGCGGCTGGTTCGATGCTTTCCTTGTAAAATATTCAACTACAATTAACGGAATAAATAAAGCGGTAATTACCAAATTAGATGTGCTTGATAGCTTTGATGAAATTAAAGTTTGTGTCGGTTATGAAATAAACGGAAAAACATTAAAATACTTTCCCACTTCAGTTGAAAAATTATCCGAAGCAAAACCAATTTATGAAACTCTGTCCGGTTGGAAAACAAATATTTCCGGTATTAGAAATTATGAAGAACTGCCTAATGCAACTAAGGAATATTTAACCTTTATTTCCAAACAATGCGGTTTTGACATAAATTATGTTTCCGTTGGACCAAAACGTTCGCAAACTATTGTTATATAATGTTTTAATAAACTTTACTTTGTATTGGGGAAATTTAGTCTCATTAAATTTTCAATTTCATTCCCTTTCTATGGTAATAGTATTTTATTAACTTTGTACTCATTAAACAAATAAAAGAATTTTATAAATATTTTTAATGACTTCTAACAACCTTAAATTAAAATATCTTCTTATATCAATTGCCATAGTAATTACATTTGCAACTTTTTATTATACGCAAAATCTTGTAAAAGAACTTCAAAAAAGTGAACGTGAAATAGTTGAGCTTTATGCAAAAAGCTTGGAGTTTATTGCTAACAGTAACCCTGCCGGAAACGAAGACTTTACTTTTATTTTTGAAAATATAATTAAACGGATTAACTTTCCGCTTATTCTTACTGATGCAAATGATAATGCAAGCATTTACCAACTTGGCAGCAGTGTAAAAAACGTTGAAATTGATTCCACATTGTCCCAAGAAAAACTCCAAATTTTTCTAAATAATAAAGTAAAAGAGTTAAGTAATATTCATCCGCCAATTACGGTTTCTTATAAAGACAGCAGCGACTCCATTAGAATTTTAAATAAAATATATTACGGTAATTCAGATGTTGTTCAAAAACTTCAATACTATCCCTTTTTGCAAATTATATTTGCATTATTGTTTTTAACAATCTCGTATTTAAGTTTTAGCTATCTTAAGAAAAATGAACAAAGCAATATTTGGGTTGGAATGGCAAAAGAAATTGCGCATCAACTCGGAACACCTATTTCCAGCTTAATGGGTTGGACGGAATTGTTAAAAATGAAATATAAAAAACCGGAAGAAGTTTTATATGTTTCAAATGAAATGGAAAGCGACTTAACCAGACTGAATAAAATAACCAATCGTTTTTCTAAAATAGGTTCTAAGCCAATATTAAAAGAAAAAAATATTGGCAGTGCAATTTACAATGTTATCAAGTATTTTAAGAAAAGATTACCGCAAACGGGCAAAGATGTTGAACTTATTTTTAACGAAACAAAGGATATAGTTACCAAATTAAACTCCGAATTATTTGAATGGGTAATTGAGAACTTAATTAAAAATGCAATTGATGCAATCGGAAGCAATAAGGGAAAGATAATTATTTCTCTATCCGAAACCGATGATAAAATTATTATTGAAGTAAGTGATAACGGGAAAGGAATTAGCAGTAAACATAAAAAGGATATTTTCAAACCGGGATACAGCACTAAAAACAGAGGCTGGGGTTTGGGTTTAAGTTTGTCAAAAAGAATTATTGAAGATTATCACAAAGGAAAATTAATATTAAAAAGTTCCGTTCAAAACGAAGGAACTGTTTTTAAAATTACTTTGCCAAAACATATTAGTTAATAGCTCAAGGGAATAAAATGTCTAATAATAAAAGACCAAGCTGGGACGAATATTTTTTAAAACTTGCAATGCTTGTTTCCGAACGTGCTACTTGTCCGCGTATGCATGTCGGTTGTGTTCTTGTAAGAGACAAACGAATACTTTCTACAGGATATAACGGCTCGATACCGGGAGACGGACATTGTACCGATATTGGATGTTTGATTGTTGACAATCATTGTGTAAGAACCATACACGCAGAAATGAACGCTATTATTCAATGTTCAATACATGGTGTAAGTACAAAAGACGCTACTGCTTATGTTACAAACATGCCATGTACAAATTGCTCTAAAGCTTTAATTGCTGCAGGTATAAAAGAGTTAGTGGTTTTTTCCGATTATCATGATACTTTAGCTGATGAGTTTTTTGCCAAAGCAAATATTAAAATAAGAAGACTAAAACAACCCGGAACAACTATAAATTATAATCTTAAAGATTTTTCATCCGCTGTTGAAATTGACAAGGAAGATAAAGAATAAGAAACGTCTGAAAAGTTAAAAAGTAAGTTGTAAAATGTTGTATCGAGCGGCGTGCCCGTATCGGGAATCGAGGTGCGAAAAGGAGATAAAATCATACTTCGACTCCGCTCAGTATGTCTTCGGTTCCGCTCAGCATGACTTCAATTCTGCTCAGTATGGTTTCGACTTTGCTTAATATAACCCGACTCCTTTTAATATAATTTGACTTCGTTAGATATGAGCAATTTAATTTGAAAATTAAATTTTTCAGATGTTTCAATGTAGTATATTTTTTAATTGTTTTTTTCTGTAATCATAGTTTTATAAACCTAAAATAAACCAAACTTGTGTAATTAAAAAACAAAAAATTAAACCGAGAGCAACCGGAAACAGCGTTGAAAAAACCGTCCATTTTACACTTCCGGTTTCTTTATATATTGTATAGATTGTTGTTGAACAAGGATTGTGTATTAGGCTGAAAATCATTACGTTGATTGCCGTTAAAACAGTCCAACCGCCTGCTCTTAATAAATCACCGGTTTGTTGAACGGAATCAAGTTCAAACAATACACCTGCTTGATGTCCGCCAATACCAAGGCTTGCAACGGTTAACATTAAAATAGTAGGAATAACAATTTCGTTTGCCGGTATTGCAATTATATAAGCTAAAAATATAATTCCGTTAAGTCCAATAAATAAAGCAAACGGATCTACAGCAGTAATAAAATGTTGTGCAACTGAAACTCCATTTATATTCACATTGGCAACCAACCAAATTGCCATTCCCGCCGGCACTGCAAAAACAATTGCACGCCATAAAACAAA
>JALSNL010000313.1 GCA_026987055.1 Melioribacteraceae bacterium
AACCTCCTTCATAAACTTCTTTAATTGCTTCAAGTAATCTGGTTGGCGGTGTGTTTTTTACCAAGTAACCGCAAGCTCCGGCACATAATGCTTCAAACACTACATTACTTTCTTTATAAACGGTTAACATTAAAATATCTAAATTCGGATTTATTTCTTTTGCTTTTTTTACTCCCTCTATACCGTTAATACCCGGCAAACCGATATCCATTAAAACAACATCTATTACTTTATCTTTTAGTTCGGAAAGGAAATCTTCGCAATTGCCATACGATGCTATACATTCGTAACCAGTTGTTCCATTAATTAAAGCTGCCAAGCCTTCTCTAATATTCATATTATCTTCAACAATTGCAACATTTATCATTTTTTATATTGTTCCTATAAAAGTAATTTTAGTTCCCCGGTTTTTATTCGATAAAATAGAAATTTCCGCATTAATTTTTTTTGCTCTTTCTTTAATATTTAATAATCCATTTCCATTTTCCGGTTTTTTCATATCAAAACCAATTCCGTTATCTTCCAAACTAATAGTTATTTTGCTGCCTTTTATTGTAATATTTATTTTTATCAGCGTACATTTACTATGTTTTATGCTGTTATTAAAAGCTTCCTTAAAAATTAAATAAACATTCTGACGATATTCAATCGGTAACCTAATTGTATTTAATTTTTCAAGATTAGATGTTTCCAATTTAATTCCCAATTGCTGTAAAATTTCTCCGTAAGAATCTTTTAACCTAACAATCAAATCATAAAGTGAATCCTGCTTGGGATTAACCACCCAAACAATATCGCTCATAACATCAACTAGATTTCTGGATAAATCGCTTACTTGCGCAAGATGTTTTGTTGCCAATTCCGGTTTATTTATTTCGTGAGAAGCTATTTCACTTAATATGGAAATTTCGGTCAATCCTGAGCCAATATTATCGTGCAAATCCGCAGCTAAATTATTTTTTAGTTTATCCATTGCAATAAAGTACCTAAATCTTTGATATATAAAAAACGCAATTAAACTTATTATTGAAATAATTACCAATGCTATAAACCACCACTTCATCCAAAAAGGAGCTAAAATTTCAATATCTATGCTTGCATTTTTTTTGCTCCATAAACCCGCACTATTTGTTCCGAGTACTATAAATTTGTAATGACCAGGATCTAAATTAGTGTAATTTACTTTTCTGTTTTTTGCATCTGTAGTTGACCATTTTTTATCTAATCCTTCCAAAATATATTTATATTTGTTTTTTACCGGATTTTCAAAATCGAGTGAAGCAAATTCAAAAGAAAAATAATTCTGTGTACGGTCTAAAACCAATTTCCTTTTTGTTCCTATTACTTTTTTATCAAAGATTTTAATTTTACTTATAACAACTTGAGGACTATAATTATTTGTAATTATGCTATCGGGATTAAAATAATTTAATCCTTTTACACCACCGAAATAAAATGTACCGTCTTTACTTTTTAAATAAGCACCACCGTTAAATTCCAAACTTTGAAGTCCGTCATTTAAGTCATATTGTGTAAAATCTTTTAAGTCTGCTTCTATTTTAAATATCCCAACGTCAGTACTTATCCAAAATCTGTTATAATCATCTTTCAAAATTCCATATACATCATTACAAGGTAAATTTATATCTTCTCTTAAATGAGTAAATTTCTCATTTTCAGGATTAAAAATATCCAAACCACCGCCAAAAGTTCCCAGAAGAAGTTTACCGTCATTTGTTTCATTTATAGTCATTACTCTGTTATCGCTAATGGAATTTAACTTATTAGAATGTTTGTAAAATCTAAACACTCCCTTTTCAACTACAAATTTATTTAATCCGCCGCCAAAGGTTCCTATCCACATAGTTCCATTTTTGCTTTGAAATATTGTATAGATTCTGTTATCATTTAAGCTAAAAGGATTGGAAGGATTATGTTCATAATTAACAAAATGTGTTTCCCCTGTTTTATAAAAATCCGTAAGATTAAGTTTATCAAGTCCGCCGCCAAAAGTTCCTATCCACAATATTGAATCTTTTTCAATAAATAAACTTTGGATTTGGTTTGCACTAACACTGCCTGCATTATTTTCCTTATAACTAAAATTTTTAATTTTATTAGTGGCTGCATTATAAAAAGTTAATCCGCCTGAATATGTTCCAATCCAATAATTTCCATATTTATCCTTAATGATATCACGAATATGATTAGATAAAAGTCCGTTATTTTTGGTTAAATAAGTAAATTTTTTATTTGCCGGATTATATATATTTACACCGCCTCTAAAAGTTCCTATCCATAAATTGTTATTATCATCTTCATAAATTTCCCAAACTATATTATCATTCAGCGATTGATTTTTTATAGTTTTAATTGGAAACGTAAAAAATCTATTATGTTCCTTTTGCAGCTTATTTATTCCGCTTCCTAAATTTGTACCAACCCACAACAAACCGGATTGATCTATATATAAAGAAATAACTTCATTTTCACTTAAACTTGATTCATCCAAAGGCTTGGATTT
>JALSNL010000314.1 GCA_026987055.1 Melioribacteraceae bacterium
CTTTTTTGAAGAAAGCCTTTACGTCCATACCGTCTTCCGTACCAACAATATTATCGGCAGTATATAGCGAGGTAACATCTGCTTTTTGTATCTCCTTAAATTTCTGAAGCTTCTTAGTAAGTTTCTTTACGATAGTTAAAGTTTCATTATTAAAAACCCCGTCTTTGTTTTCAATGGCAATTATAATTCCGTCTTGAATGTTAAACCATTTTTCGGCTTTATCACTATAAACAAATGCAGGATGATCATGAGGCATATATTTATCAAGATTGGTTTCCATTCTGGAATTATTTTTCATTGGAAAAATAAACAGTATGGTTATAAGTAAAATAGCGCCCAACACCACGTAGGGTACTTTTAATAATTTGTTTAGTATCTTTTCCATTTTTTATTCCTTTTTTAGTTATCACTAACTAACATTTGTATTAAAAAAAATTAAAAAATCAATTTTTCGAATGTATTTGTAATACTTCTACCTTTTTCTACAAGGGAAAAATTAAAATTACTTAGTTTCCATTCAAGAACAATCATGCGAATAAAACCGATAATTATTTTTGATAGCTCATGGGTGTTTACATCTTTTATTTTATTTTCCGCTTTAACATCATTAAGAATTTCAACTATTAATCTTTGCCTGTAGGAAAATATTTTTATTAGTTTTTCCTTAAGAATAGTACTTTGTGTAAATATATCTTCGGAAAAAATTACTGATGTCATATTCTTATTTTTATTTAGAAATTCAAAGTGGTAGCAAACAAATTCATCTAATTTTTCTTTTGATGATTTTTTTTTCTTCACACTTTCAACTAAATTTTTATCAAAATCACTTATTCTATTCAATATACCCAGTACAATATCTTCTTTATTTAGAAAATGCCTGTAAATAGCCGGTTCACTTATTTTTACACGTTTTGCCAATTCTCTAATTGATAAAGATTGATATCCGCCTTCGTGGATTATATTAATTGCTTCGTCAATAATAATTTTTTGTCTTTCTTCTGTAGTTAGTCTTGCCATAAGATTAAAATTTTTTCTTTATTTAACAATAGTTTGTTAACGCTCACTAACAAAAATAGTTAATAAAAATCTATTTGTCAAGTAAATATTTTAGAAAGGTTTTACAATTTGTTTTAACTCACAAAATACTTGTCTATATATTATAAATTTAGCGGATTGTTATTGTCAATTCCTAAATTATTTTGGATGTTAGCTTCTTGGTTTGGTGTGTTTCTATTTTCGTAAGCATTGTTTTTGTTGGTTTGAGCAAATTTAACGGTAAATTTTGTACCTTTATTTTTTTCACTTTTAACTTGAATAACCGCATCATTAATTTCGCAATATTTTTTTACAAGAGCTAAACCTAATCCGTTTCCGTCAAATTTTCTTGAATAGCCTTGTTCTTCTTGAGAAAAAGGTTTGAAAAGGGTAGGTAAAAAGTTTTCCGATATTCCAATTCCCGTATCAACTACATCAACACTAAGTACACCCTTATCATCATGATAAACTTTTACATTAACATAACCTTCCTTAGTGTATTTGAGAGCATTATCTATTAAATTAACAAACAGTTGAGAAATAGAGTATTTATCACCCAATAATTTAGTTTGGGTTGCTGTGTTTTCAAAAGTTAGTTCCAATCCTCTTTGTTTAGCAGTATTTTGAAATTCATTATTTAAGTTTTTTAAAATATCTTCAACAAGATCAATTTTTATTTTAAATACTTCGAAAGTGCCTGCTTGAAATTGAGCCATGTTTAATATTGAATCTACAGTTCGTGTTAAACGTAAACTGCCTAGCTCAATTGCATGGAAGATTTCATCATATTCGGAATTATTTTTTCCCTTCAAATCATCTCTTAACAAAGAAATAAAACTCATTATAGTATTAATAGGTGTTCTAATTTCGTGGGACATTCCCGCTAAAAATTCGGATTTCAGTTTATCGGATTCTTCTGCTTTTTCTTTAGCTTTAATAAGTTCAGCTTGATATTTTTCTTGTAGAGAAATATCTTCTACGGTTCCATCCAATCTTCTAATACCATTGTGATCTTTTACAAAACTACCGCTCATACTTATGGGAATAATACTTCCATCGCGCTTTTGTATTTTAGCTTTATAATTTTTTACGTTGCCGTATTTTTGAACACGTTCAAAAAGTCTTTTTAGTGATTCAAAACCACCGTACATAAAATCATAAGCTTTTTTATTTTTTAAGTTGTTTATAGATTCACAATCAATAATTCTCAGCATTTCAGGATTAGCTAAAAGTATATTACCTTCCAAATCCATTCGGTAAATACCAATACTGGAATTTTCAAATAAACTTCTAAATTGCTCTTCATTAGCTCTAAGTTTTCCTTCCATTTTGTGCTTATAAAGAGCCATCTCTATTGTAGTGCTTAATTCTCTTTCTTCAAATGGTTTTATCAAGTATCCAAAGGCATCGGATACTTTAGCTCTTTGAAGTGTTGCTTCATCGGCATTTGCAGTTAAATAAATTACAGGTATATCACTT
>JALSNL010000315.1 GCA_026987055.1 Melioribacteraceae bacterium
ATAAAAAAAATTTCCATTATTCTCGCATCCCTACTTCTTTTCAGCTGCGGTGGAAACGCTGATATAGTTAAGGTTGGAGATGATGCTCCGAACTTTTCTCTTCAAGATGCAAATGGGAAAACTTTTACTTTAGCCGATTATAAAGGTAAATCCCCTGTAGTAATTTATTTTTATCCGAAAGCCAATACACCGGGATGCACAAAAGAAGCTTGCGGAATTAGAGATGACTTTCCCGAATTCAAAAAAAGCGATATTGCAATATTCGGTATTTCCGTTGACTCCAAAGAAGATATTAAAGAATTTGTAAATGATTATAACCTTAACTTTCCGTTACTTTCGGATATTGAAAAAACCACTTGTAAAGAATACGGCGTTTTGAACAATCTTGGTTTTGCCAATAGAATTACATTCATTATAGATAAAAACGGAAAGATTGCAAAAATTCTTAAAAATTTTGATATAGAAAAACATTCTCAGCTTGCTTTGGATATTGCAAAAAAATTAAAGTAAAGCACAACAATTTTAATAAAAAATATTTTTCAAGGAACTAATACCGGTAGTTTTCTTAATTTATTATCATTTAATAATAATGCCGTTATCAATCTTTCTTGTAATATTTTTAGAATATATATATATTAGCACTCTCAATTATAGAGTGCTAATTTTTTTAGAACAAAACTCAAATTGTTTTGTATAAGAACTTAATTTTCAGTTTAATACATAAATATTTTTAATTATTATTTAATAAACAAAATCAAAATAACGGAGGAATAATATGTCCGCAAAAATAGTTGAATTTGGCATTGATGCCAGAGCAGGCTTAAAACGTGGTGTAGATCAGCTGGCAAATGCTGTAAAAGTAACCTTAGGTCCAAAAGGTAGAAATGTAATTATTGATAAAAAATTTGGTGCACCTACAATAACAAAAGACGGTGTAACCGTGGCAAAAGAAATTGAACTTGATGACCCGACAGAAAATATGGGCGCTCAAATGGTTAAAGAAGTTGCTTCCAAAACAAGTGATGTTGCCGGAGACGGAACTACAACAGCAACAGTTTTAGCACAAGCAATTTACCGTGAAGGTTTAAAAAATGTTACTGCCGGTGCAAATCCTATGGATTTAAAAAGAGGTGTTGATTTGGCAGTTGAAAAAGTTGTTGAATATTTGCAAAAAACAAGTAAAGATGTTGGCGGTAAAGAAGAAATTGCTCAAGTAGGTGCTATTTCCGCTAATAATGATAAAGAAATTGGTGCTTTAATTGCCGATGCTATGGAAAAAGTTGGTAAAGATGGTGTTATTACCGTTGAAGAAGCAAAAGGAACCGAAACCGGTCTTGAAGTTGTTGAAGGTATGCAATTCGATCGCGGTTATCTATCACCTTACTTTATTACGGATTCCGAAGCGATGGAAGTTGTATTGGAAGATCCGCAAATTTTGATTCACGATAAAAAGATTTCTGCTATGAAAGATCTTCTTCCTATATTGGAAAAAGTTGCTCAAGCAGGTAAACCGTTATTAATTATTTCCGAAGACCTTGAAGGTGAAGCTCTTGCTACATTAGTTGTTAATAAATTACGCGGTACTTTAAGAGTTGCTGCCGTTAAAGCTCCCGGCTTTGGTGATAGAAGAAAAGCAATGTTGGAAGATATTGCAATCTTAACTGGCGGTACTGTTATTTCAGAAGAAAGAGGATATAAACTTGAAAATGCTACTGTTGAATTTTTAGGTACTGCTAAAAAAGTTGTTATTGATAAAGATAACACCACAATTGTTGAAGGTGCAGGAAAAACCAAAGATATAAAACAAAGAATAAATGAGATTAAAGCTCAAATAGAAAATACTACTTCCGATTACGATAGAGAAAAACTTCAAGAAAGATTAGCAAAACTTTCAGGTGGTGTTGCCGTTCTTAAAATTGGTGCTGCAACAGAAGTAGAAATGAAAGAAAAGAAAGCTAGAGTTGAAGATGCTTTACACGCTACAAGAGCTGCCGTTGAAGAAGGTATTGTTGCCGGCGGTGGTGTTGCTTTGGTAAGAGCTACTTCTGTTTTGGAAAAATTAGAAGGTGAAAATCTTGACCAAACAACAGGTATTAAAATTATTTACAATGCAATGCAAGAACCATTAAAACAAATAGTTAACAATGCAGGCTTAGAAGGTGCCGTAGTATTAAACAAAGTTAAAGAAGGTAAAAAAGATTTCGGATTCAATGCTGCAACGGATGAATATGTTAAAATGATTTCCGCAGGTATTATTGATCCTACTAAAGTTACAAGAACAGCTTTACAAAATGCTGCTTCTGTTTCTGCCCTTCTTATTACAACCGAAGCTGTTATTTTTGAAAAGAAAGAAGAAGAAAAAATGCCCGCAATGCCAGCCGGTGGCGGTATGGATCCTATGGGTGGTATGGGCGGAATGTATTAATAAATTTCGTTCAAGTTGTTTTAAAAAAGGTCAAACTGTTATGTTTGGCCTTTTTTATTTTAAATTTTTACCTATAATTATTTTATAC
>JALSNL010000316.1 GCA_026987055.1 Melioribacteraceae bacterium
TATATGAAATCCTTTTAACTTGTAAAAAGAAAAATTTTGCGCTGAATTTCTTATTAAAAACAAAAAATTATTATCACTTTTGTATCTTGCTATAATACAATAAGTTAAAGGGTGTACTTTATAATTTGGTTTAAGATGCTACTATCAAATTTTTTTTTGTTATTTTTCATTATTCGTTTAAAAATCTTAGGTGCTGTGTGAAGAGTTACATAATAGAAAGTCAAAAAAATAAAATTGGTAAAATTAAATTAGTAATATCTGATGTTGATGGTGTTTTAACTGACGGAGGACTTTATTATTCAAAAGAAGGTTTAAGTATTAAAAAGTTTAATGTTAAAGATGGAATGGGTGTTTTGCGTTTACGTGAAACGGGAATTAAGAATGCTATTATCACTACTGCCAAATCGGATTTGATGCGTAAAAGAGCAGAAGCATTAAAATTAGATTATTACTTTGAGGGCGTGTGGGATAAAGAAACAAAGCTTTTGGAAATATGTAAAGCTGAAAATTTGTTGCCTGAAAATATTGCTTTTATTGGTGATGATGTTAACGACCTTACTATTATTGATGTTGCCGGATTTACAGCGGCACCAATTGATGCTGTTGATGAAGTTAAAAATTCTGTTGATATTATTCTTTCAAAAAAAGGTGGCGAAGGTGTGTTTCGTGAATTTGCAGAGTTAATTATTTCAAATCAAAAAGGGAATTGATATTATTATGATTATTGATAGAACCATAAAACCGGAGCCGAAAGGAAGAGTAAATTTTAGACTTCCTGAAATAGAGACTTTTAAATTAGAAAATGGTTTAACAGTTTATTATGCTCATAAAAATACATTACCTATAACGCAGTTTAATCTTATTGTACATTCAGGCAGTAGGTTTGATCCTGAGGGGAAAAATGGTTTGTCTCAGCTTACATCAATGCTGTTAGATGAAGGAGCCGGTAGTTATTCAGGTTTGGAGATTGATAACGAAATTGAATCACTAGGTTCTATTTTAAGTATTGATTCTACTAAGGAATATTCTTCTATATCTTTACTTACAATAAATGAAAATATTTATAAATCATTAGATATTTTTTCTCTTATTATTCAAGACCCCAATTTTAACAAGGAGGATTTTACAAGAGAAAAAGAAAAATTGATTACACATATTTTACAACAAAATGATAATCCGTCCTATTTGGCTAATGTGGAATTTAAAAGTTATTTGTTAAATAAAACTCCTTATCAGTTCCCTAATACCGGATTTGCCGATACTGTAAAAACAATAACCAATAAGGATGTTAAACATTTTTATAAACAAAACTTTGTACCGGCAAATAGTTCTTTGATAGTAATTAGCGGTTCGGATAGAAAAGATATTTACTCTTTAGCTGAAAAATATTTTGGAACTTGGAAATCCATTAGTAATTCTAACGGACTTAATGTTAGCTTCAAAAAAACTAAAAAGAAAATTGTTTTAATCAATAAACCTGATGCGAGCCAGAGTGAGTTAAAAATAGGACATATTGCAAAGTCTCGCAAGTCAAGGGATTTTTATGCTACGTCTGTACTTAATACTATTCTCGGTGGTCAATTTTCAAGTAGAATAAATCTTAATTTAAGAGAAGACAAAGGATATACTTACGGAGCGCATTCTTCGTTTAGTTATAATTCATTCGGAGGTTTTTTCTCTGTTTCTTCTTCTGTTAAAACGGAACATACCGGTGATGCGATAAAAGAAATTTTATTTGAGTTGGAAAATATTAAAACCACACTTACTAATAAAGAAGTGGAGTTTGCTAAATCTTACTTAATAAGACGCTATCCTGCATTATTTGAAACATATTCTCAACTTTCAAGTAATTTATCTTTAATTTCTATTTTTGATTTGTCTAAAAATTATTTTAATAATTACACAGCTAAAATTTCAAAAATTACTTTGGATGAAGTTCGGAAAGCGGCTATTGATAATTTATTAACCGATAATTTAACAATTGTAGTTGTGGGAGATAAGAAAAAAATTGAACCCCAACTTATGGAATTCGATTCTTATGAAATTATTAAAAAGGATGTTGAAATAATTTAGTCGGCAATACTATTTTATTTCCTTTTTTGATATAAGAATTTAAAACCGGTTGTATATTTTCCCAATCATTAACACTGATAAAGAAAAGTTTTGATTTGCCTGTAGGTAATTTGTTTAAGTGAAAATTTAGCAAAGAGTTTAAATCTCTAGCATCTTCTCCTTTCAATTTTAGGAATAAATCTAATTTTAAAATTTCTCTGTTGCGTTTTCTAAATTCATCAGACAAAAAATTAATAAAACTATTTGAGAACCCGGTTCTTTTTTTACTGATAAAATATTTACGTGGTGTATTAAATGAAGAAACAATGGATTTTATATTCCTTTTTAATTCGTTAATTCCCAAGTCTTCGTCAAGTTCAAAGCTTACCTTATCGCCATCATCATCCAAGTTTATAAAATAATTTCTTTTTGCGGCCAAAATTTTTTCGGCAATATT
>JALSNL010000317.1 GCA_026987055.1 Melioribacteraceae bacterium
TTGTAAGAATAAACGTACATGTTCCGAAAAAAGTAAATTCAAAAGAAAAAGAACTGCTTAAACAGTTAAATGTTATGCCAAATATAAAAGTATAGAAACTTAATATTTTATAAGCAGTAATGTTTAGATAAAATATAATTTATTAAAAAAATAAGATACATATACTTTACCAAGTATAATATATTTTCAAAGTTTATTAAGAATATTTTTATTAAGTTATTAATCAAATTAATTTCATCTTAGCTTTGCTTGGATTGAGAATTAAATTGAAACAGTTTATAAATAATTTATCAAAGCGTTTAGGTTTTACTTCTATAGAAGTAAATGTTTTATTATTTATTACCGTTACATTTATTGTAGGAGCATTTGCAAAGTTTTTTAAATACAACAGTAGTGTTAAAACTTTAAGAAAATTTAATTACAGCAAACAAGATAGTCTGTTTTTAGAATTAAATAATAAGAGCCAAGAACAAAATATTTACAAAAAAAATGTTCAAAAAAGAGTTGATTCTAAACCAGAACTTTTAGATTTTAGGAATAAAAAAAAAGACATTAAGAAAAAAGATAAATTAACACTTCTTTCGGGAAGTATTAATATAAACAACGCAGGCTTAAACACGTTAATAAATTTGCCTGGTATTGGTTTTAAGACTGCAAAAAAAATTATTGAACTTAGAAAAAGAAAGAAAAAATTTACTTCTCTTAATGATTTATTAGAAGTAAAAGGAATCGGTTCTCGGAAACTGAAAAAAATTAAGAAGTACTTATATATTGAGAAATAGAAATTTCTAACCGCCGGAGGTATAAAATATGAACAAAAAAGGTGAACCGTGGTATATTCATGCTGCACTTTATCTTATAATTGCTATTCTTACTTATGTATTAATTAGGGTTGCAATTATTGACCCAACAGATTACATTCAAAAGGAAAAATATTATAGTACCGAATCTCATTTAAGAATGGAGAATATAAGACAAGCCGAAATTCTTTGGGATAAAAAATATGAAAAATACACAGATAATCTTAAAGAACTTGTTAATTATATTAAAACCGATTCCGGTGTTGCTGCCCTTATTGTTGGAGTTGATACTTTAACTAACAGACCAACAAATCCATTTAAAAAATTATCAAACGGAAAGTTGGACTTTGATTCTCTTTTAGTTTCTCCGGTTTCGCATAAACCATATATTTTGAAGATTGATACCACTGTTTCTATTGACACAGTTGTTAATCCAAGTGGAGATATTATTAAAGTGGATACTGTTACCACTATTGGGGATCTCTATTATTTAGAATGCCCGGACGGATATGGAACTATTGGCGATACAGCTAATCCTGCATTAAAAAATACAGCATCTTGGGATTAATATTTGAATGTCAGCTAATGTAAATCAACTAGGTTTTAATATTACTGAAGAAAAACTTCAGGTAGTTGAACTGAATTATACTGGCAATGACTGTTACTTGGAGATTATAGATGAAGAATTCTTTGAAGAATTACTTACAGAAGAAATAAAAGAAGCTAAATTCATCTATATTCTCCAAAATGCTTTTAATGAAATTATTTTAAGAAACTCTATAAATTCTAAAAAAGTTTCTATTTCTCTTCCTCTTAGTTTTTTTAAAACTTTTGAAATTCCTGCCGAACAAAATTTAACCGATACCGATTTTAATAAATATTTAGAGTGGGAATTTTCAAAATTGTTTCCCGGTTTAGTTAAAGATAATTTTTCAATTCAATCTTATGTAACTAATTCGGATAGAAATAATTTTGATTTAAATGCTTTTGTTTATATAATTTCAAAATCAACATTAAAAATGATTCACAAATTTTGTGTAAGAAATAATCTTCTATTAAAGAATATAGATAATACTCACATTGCATCATCAATATTTTTAACATTAAATCAACCTAATGAAAAGCAATTGAGTGTTTTTGTTGATAATCATAGAGTTTCTTTAATTCTATATTCCGATAGTAAGTTTTTATACTATAAACAAAAAGAACAAAAAAGTATTTCCGAAATTCCTCTTTTAGCAAAAGATATTTACGATGAAATAAAAGAAAGATTTTTGCAAACCGATGATATTAAATCATTTACACTTTTTGGAAATATATATTCTGATAAATTAAAAAATGAATTAGAACAAACATTAGGATTAACTGCTCAAACTGTAAACCCTTTTGAACAATTAAAAACAACAGATGATTTTTCTGACAATAAATTTTATGAAGAAAATCCGTTAAAATTTTCTTCTGCAACAGGAATGGCACTTCGCTTAACATCATGAGAATAATTGCAGGAAAGTTTAAAGGTAGAACCATAAAGGTTCCCAAATCAAAATTAGTTAGACCCACAACAGATAAAAACAGAGAAGCAATTTTTAATTATCTAAATAACATCGTTGATTTTTCATCAAGTAATGTATTGGATTTGTATGCAGGAACCGGTGCATTGGGAATAGAAGCAATCAGTAGAGGTGCCAGTAATGTTCACTTTGTTGAAAACAATTATATCATATATAAAAATTTATTAAATAATTTAGAAACACTAAATGCAACGGAAAAGTCAAAAGTTTTTAAAATGACTTGCATAAAGTTTTCATCATTAAGCAAACATGATACCTATGATTTAATTATAGCCGATCCTCCATTTTTTAAAAATGATATTTATAAAGTATTTGAAAATATAAAAAACAATAATTTCTTATCGCACGAAGGTTTATTTTTAATTGAACGCTCTGTTCAAACTGAAAAAGAAGATATGGAAAATTTTAATTTGGAACCTAAAAAAAAATTAGGTGACAGTTTAATTTATCAATTTCTTAATAATTGATTTCATAAATTATTTATTAAAATATTTTTTAATATTACCTGAGAAATAAAAAATGAAAATTGTAATATACCCTGGAACATTTGACCCTGTAACAAACGGACATATTGACGTAATTGAACGAGCTACTTCATTATTTGATAAAGTTGTAGTAACTGTTGCTCGCAATCCCGTAAAGAATCCTTTATTCACTGTTTCGGAAAGACTTGTAATGCTAAAAGAATCTCTTAAACAATACAGCAATGTAGCTGTGGATTCTTTTGAAGGTTTAATTGTAGATCATGCCAGGGAAGTTGGTGCGGTTGGAATAATAAGAGGTTTACGTGCTATAAGTGATTTTGAATTTGAATTTCAAATGGCATTAATGAATAGAAAATTAAGTGAAGAATTACGAACTATTTTTTTAATGCCTCATGAAAAATACACTTACTTAAATTCAACCATAATAAGAAATTTGGCACAATTTAAAAGTGACGTAAGTGAATTTGTTCCACCAATAGTTGCCGAAATGTTAAAAGAAAAAGAAGAGATTAAATTACATCCGAAACAAGATGTTGGGGACTAAGGGGAAAGAGTATAATAAAAAACTAACCCACCCCAACCCTCCCTTTCTAAAAGGGAGGGAGTTTTAAGCTCCTCCCCTTTGAAAAAGGGGAGGTTGGGAGGGGTTAGGAAAAACTATCTGATATTACTACTAATTTAACAGACAACCTTCTCCATAAAACTCCTACAGAGAATAACCTAAAAAAAGAGAAAAATCTATCTGTTAAAAATTCTACATTTCTTTTTCAGCTTCTAAAACTTTTCCGTCTTCAAAAACTCCATTTAATAAATCTTCATTACTTAAATAAACTACTCCATCTTCTTCATGTGGTTCACCATAAACACTATGGATTGATTTCAACCCGCCTAACCATTTTCGTTTATCACTAATGTAAACCAAATCACCCACATTGGCAGCCATTTTCTTCATATCATTTTTAGAAAAGTTTATTACGCCGTCTTCACCATCTTTCTTTTTCCAATTAACAACAACTTTTTCACCTTCGGCATCGTTTATTTTTCTTCCTTTGAAAGCTTCTTTTGCCTTTTGTACTGACCAAACAGTTAAGCCTGTTGTTTGTCCTTCCGGATCATAATCAATTAAGTAAGATGATGCAATAGCAACCAAAACTATTAAAATAATAGCCAACACCATTAAGAGCCAAAGCGGAAGAAAATCACTAGCAATTAAAACAAATAATAATGTTGAAAGTCCGACCAAAATATATGCCACACTGGTAGATTTAATAGTTGCTTTAACAAATTGTTCAAGTTTGGAATTTGCTAAAGTTACACTTACACCAACAGCTGAACAAACAACCAGATTATAAAGAGCTCTAATATAAGAATACGGATGATGAGCATTCATGTGAATGCCATGATCGAAAGGATGGATTAAAATTCCGGGATGCGAAGCACCTAACAACATTAAAGCAACACCTCCGATAAAGGTTGTCATAACAGCAGCCGGTGTAAACCTTTTCCAAAATATTCCAAGAAATATTGCAACAACTAACGGTGGAGTTAATGTTGAATGGAAATATCCATGCGCTTCATAAACAGTCGGAAATCCTTTAAATGCCAATACAGCAACAACACCAAGTGCAGTAATTATAACCGAGGAATACCTTGCAGCTGCCAATTCTTTTTTATCATTTTCTTTTTGTGAGATAGATTTTTTCTTAAAATATTGTTTAACCGGTCTATGAATATCGTTTATATAAATAGCCGCACTTGCATTTATCAAAGTATCAACTGTTGACATTAAAGCAGCAGAAAGAGCTGCCATAATAAAACCAAACACACCGGGTAATGCTACTATATTTGATACAACAACAAATATTTGATCAGGTGATGTACTAGGCGGAATGATTTCCGGATGTGCAACCGAAATTGCTTTTCCCAACCATCCGGCATTTCCCACTACTATAGCTGAAAGTGGTAACATAAATAAAATGTTAAACGCTGCTGCCTTTCTTCCCTCATCCACACTTTTAGTAGCCATGAACCTCATAATAAGTCCCATATTCATAAATAAAAATCCTACGGAACCGGCAACACCATCTTCCCAAAAAATACCAACAAAATTAAAATCAGGCGGTTTATTAAAACTAGCCAAAGGCAATTTCCATGCAGTTGGCAGAAGATGCCAAAATGTATCAAAGCCACCAATGTAAGATATACCTAGAAAGAAAAGTAAAAAACCCGCAAACAAAAGAATAAATCCTTGTAAAAGGTCGGTAAAAATTACTGCTGTTTGACCACCAAATGTAATGTAAATACCTGTTATTACTGCAATAACAATTATAACTCCCATTAAAGAAGTATGAATTTGCATTCCTAATAAAGAAAAGCTTTGTGGAAGCATTGGCATTGCTGCTTTGCCCAAAGTAAGAAATCCAATTCCAATATATCCAATCATATAGAGAAGTATAAGAACGGTAGCTAAAAATCTTGATGACGGACTAAATCGTTTTTCAAAATATTCAGGGATAGAACGTATTTTAGTGTAAACAATAATTGGTAACCACCCAAACAGAAAGAAAGGGATAAAAAACCAATCGTTGATGTACGTCATGCTAGATGATAAACCGTATTGAAATCCTTTGGCAGAATATTTTATAAAGCTATGACTTCCTACTCCGGTAGCCACAATAGAAAAAGCAATAAGCCACCACGAAAATCTTCTTCCGCCAAAGAAAAAATCTTTAGTACTACGATTATACTTACCAAAATAACTTCCAAAAAACATTACAAAAAGGAAATATACAACCATAACAATCCAATCGGTTGAAGATCCAATGCTATGAAATGTTTGTTCAATGTTGTGTGCAGTTGTTTCCATATTTTACCAATATAAAGCCCATGAAATTAATAATGCGTGCATTAATGCAAAATAAAAATATCCGAATATTAGTACCCTGTACCAATAACGGTGTCGTTTTTTATTAAGATTAATAGCACCGCTTTTTCTAATAATAATCATTCCTACTAAAAAGAAAAATCCACCAACCACGTATAAATAAATATACGGTAACCAAGTATCCGAAAATGTAAGCATTTTAACCTACCTATAGTAAAATTTACAATTGATTTCTATAATAAGTTACATAAAGTTAACTAAGGCTGTAAATACTTGCAAATTATTTTAGTAATATTTTACACTATTTACTATTTCTACTATCTCAAATTTTTATTTTTTTTTGATTAACAAAAAGATTCTAATCCCCTATTTTATTTTTATAGAAATTAAGCTGAAAATTAAAACATTGCTTTTCAAATTGTGTGTATCTAAATTTGTTGTTTGAATTATTTATATATCTGAAATGGAGGAATAGAAAAATATGGGTATGATGGCTAGAATGAGGCATCTTGCACCATGGTTTATTATTGCTGTGGGTGGTTTATTTGTACTTTTTATGGTTTTGTCCGATTCCAAAGTATCTAACTTAGTAAGACGGCAAAGTAATGATGTTGGTGAAATAAATGGTAAGAAAGTTACTTATCAAGAATTTTCTAATTTAGTTGAACAATATAGAGCTAATCAAGTTCAAAGAACAGGAAAAGATATTCCGGAATCTCAACTAGATGCTTTTAGAGATCAAGTGTGGGAAAATTTGGTTTCGCAAAGTTTAGTAAAAAATAAAATTAACGAATACGGTATTACCGTTACAGATCAAGAAATAATTAATGTTATAGAAGGACCAAATCCTCCACAAATAATAAGACAAAGTTTTATAGATTCTACCGGTAAATTTAATCGTGCAGCTTACGATCAAGCAATACATGACCCTAATAATAAAAAAGCGATGCTGCAAGTTGAAGATGCCGTACGTGACCAATTAACACAACAAAAATTGGTAAGTCTGCTAAATGCTTCTATTATTGTAAGCGACGAAGAAGTAAAAAGAAATTTTATGGAGCAAAATATCCGTATGGATGCAGATTACGCTCTGGTAGATGCTGTAACAATGCCAAAAGACGCTATTAGTTATACAGATGAAGATTTAAAAGAATATTACAACAAACACCAAGATGAATTTAAAATTGATGCCCAAAGAAAATTAAAATATGTTTTGTTTGAAAATGTTGCTTCGCACGGTGATACAACCGGAATAAAAAAGACATTAGAAGGTGTTGTTAAAAAATTAAAAACCGATACTTCTAGTTTTAAGACTTATGTTAAAATGTATTCCGATAAATCTTATAGTATTGATACACTTGCTCCGAATCTGTTACCGAAAAATGTTGTTGCTCTTTTTAATAAAGCAAAAGATGGAAGTATTATTGGTCCGGTATTGACAAAACAAGGATACATTGTATATAAATTAGATAAAAAAATAAAAACCAAAGACACAATGGTAAGAGCTTCTCACATTCTTATACGTACCGGCAAAGATGAAAAAGCTGCCAAAGCAAAAATTGACAGCCTTTATAATGCTTTGTTAAACGGTGCTGATTTTGAAGAAGTTGCTAAAAAGTTTTCTGAAGATGGCAGTGCTTCCAGAGGTGGAGATTTGGGATGGTTCGGCAAAGGACAAATGGTTAAAGAATTTGAAAAAGCTTCTTTTTCCGGTAAAGTAGGAGCTATTCAAAAACCTATAAAAACAAGATTTGGTTATCATATAATTAAAGTTACCGGTAAAAGTAATGATAAATTTATCTTCGAAAAAATTGTAAACGCTATTACTCCTTCTGCTACAACTTTAGATAGAGTTAATGAAAACGCAAAAGATTTTTCTTATCTCGCCAATAAAAACGATTTTGACAGCGAAGCAAAATTGATGAAGTATGATGTTAAAGAAACTCCTCTTTTTACCGAAAAGAACAATGTAATACCCGGTGTTGGCGCTAACAAAGCTCTATTGCACTTTGCTTTTGATGGAGACTTAAATGATATAAGCTCTGCATTCAAAGTACGAAACGGATATATTGTTGCTCAAATTATTGAGATTAAAAAAGCCGGAATAAAACCATTTGAAGAAGTGAAAAAAATTGTTGAAAGAAAAGTTGCTCTGGAAATGAAAATGGAAAAAGCTAAAAAAATTAGCATGAACATTAAAAACAAACTTGGCGAAGATGGCGATTTGTCTAAAGCTACGGAAATTTATCCTAAAGCTCGCGTTTCCAAAGCAAAGAACTTTAATGCTGCAAATCCTATTCCGGGAATTGGTAGAGAACCTGCTTTTGTTCAAGCTGCATTAACTGCCGAGTTAAATAAAATTACTGATCCTGTAAAAGCCAGCAGAGGATATTTTTTACTAAAGGTTACAAGAAGAACAAAGTTTGATTCCACAATGTTTTCAATTCAGAAAAAATCTTTACGTGAAAATATCCTTAATAAAAAACGAAACAGAGTTTTTGCCGATTGGGTAAAAGGATTAAAAGACCAAGCGGAAATAGTTGATAATAGATATAAATTTTATAGATAGATCTTTATTTCCCTCTAAAAAGGTGGATTATCAATCCGCCTTTTTTTATATCTTCTTGGTAAATTTTATTTTTCAAATAGTTATATTCATATTTATCTTTAGATTTTTACGTAAACATTATGGTTACAAAAATATATTTAACGGGATTTATGACAAGCGGGAAAAGTACACTTGGACAAATACTGGCAAATGTATTAGGATGGAATTTTTATGATTTGGATAAAGAATTGGAAAATGACGAACACCAAAAAGTATCCGAAATATTTGAAAATAAAGGAGAAGCATATTTTAGAAAAATAGAATCATCAAAATTACAGAAACTTTCCGGAGAGGAATTCGTTATAATAGCATTAGGAGGGGGAACTTTAATAAATGATGATAATCTAAATTTAATTTTAAATACAGGAAAATTAGTTTACTTAAAAGTAAGTCCGGAAATCATTTACAAAAGAATAAAAAACAAAATTGACAGACCACTTTTTAAAGATTTTGTTCTTGCAGGCAACAGCAAAGAAGAATTCATAAAAAAAATAAATAGTATGCTTGAAGAGCGAAACAAATATTATAATAAAGCCAATCTATCATTCACTGTGGATGATTCTCCCATTGGCGTTACAGTTGATAGACTTGCAAAATCAATAAAAAAGATACTACATGAAAAAAATAGACATTAACATTCCGCAAAATGCTTATAATGTTTTTCTTGGAGGAAATATTATTGACAGACTACCCAAACTCCTCACATCCGAAAAACTAAACGGCAGACTTTTTTTTGTAATAGATAAAAATGTAAATAAATTCTATTCGGATAAACTGACGGAAATTTTTACTAAAGCTAAATTTAATTACAATAAAATTATAATAAACGCAAATGAGAAAAATAAGTCCTACGAAACCTTACAAAAAATACACAAAGCTCTAATAAAAAATAACTACGGAAGAGATTCTCTAATAGTGGCTATCGGCGGTGGCATAATTGGTGATGTTACCGGTTTTGCTGCTTCAACCTACATGAGAGGAATTAAATATATTCAAATTCCCACAACTTTGCTTGCTTCGGTTGATAGTTCCGTTGGCGGAAAAACCGGAATTAATTTTAGCAATACTAAAAATATTATAGGAACTTTTTACCAACCGAAAATGGTTTTAATTGATACAAACTTTTTTTCTACCTTGCCGAAGGAAGAAATGCTTTGCGGAGTAGGAGAAATTATTAAGTATTGCTTTTTAACCGAACAAAAATTTTTTAATTATGTCAAAAAAAATATTGATAGCCTGCTTACTAACGATACGAAAACAATAACAAAAGTTATTTCGGAAGCTGTAAGATTTAAAGGTGATGTTGTTATTGCCGATGAAAAAGAAACCGGTATAAGAAAAATATTAAACCTCGGACATACTTTTGCACATGCCTATGAAGTTGAACAAAACCATAAAGTTAAACACGGACAGGCGGTAATTGTAGGAATAGCATCAGCGTTATATTTATCAAAAGAACTTTCTTTACTTACACCAAAACAGTTTAAGCAGTTTGGTGTTTTACTTTTCCAATTTAAATCAAAAATACAATTGGGTAAGGTTAATAAGAATAGTACGTATAAAATTATGCAAAGAGATAAAAAAAATAGAGACGGACAAGTAAAATTAGTTTTGCTAAAAGACATTGGTAATATTGTAACCGATATTTCTTGTTCAAGGAAAATGATTATTGATGCAATTGATTACGGAATAACTGTTTTCAGCAGATAGATTTATGTGTAATTTTTTATAGACTATTTCAATTGATACTGATTAAAAAGAATAAAAAGATAAATTAAACAACAAAGAAGTTCCTCTTACTATATCATTATTCCTTTGTGTAGCTCTGTTTTTTGTGCTCCTCTGTGGGATAAAAAACATTGCACAAAGTTACACAGAGAAGGCACGAAGTTTCACAGAGGAAAAAC
>JALSNL010000318.1 GCA_026987055.1 Melioribacteraceae bacterium
AGGATAAAGTCTTACTCCTTCCGGTACCAAACCAACAGGTAAATTAGGATCATCTCCATTATAGATAAACACATCTTCCCCGTTTTGATTTTCCGTTATTCTCATTTTTGATTTTATATATAAGTCGAACCTATCTTCATATCTATCCAAATGATCCGGTGTAATATTTAGTACAATAGAATACTTAGGTTTAAACTCATCAATAAAATCTAATTGAAAACTTGATACTTCCAATGCTACATATTCGTCAGGTTTAACATTCATAACAACCTCGGAAAACGGAAGTCCAATATTGCCGGCTGTGTAACACTTCTTCCCACCGTTGTTAACTACATATGCAATCAAGGTTGTAGTTGTTGTTTTTCCGTTAGTTCCGGTTATAGCAATAATTTCTCCTTTACAAAACCACGATGCAAATTCAATTTCACTTATAATTTTAATTCCTTTTTCAGCTGCTGTTTTAAGAACACCGGCATTGGAAGGAATTCCCGGACTTGTTATAAGCAAATCACAATTGTAAACTTTATTTGTATGTCCACCTAATTCAAAGTCTATATTTAATTTTTTTAATTCTTCACAATTTTTGTTAACGGATTCATTATTCGACAAATCCGATACAAAAACATTTGCTCCGTTTTGTACAGCTAATTTTGCAGCGGCTATTCCGCTTCTTTCTGCTCCGAGAATTGTTATATTTTTTCCTTTAATTTCCATTAACGAACTTTAAATGATGCAAGACTAATAATTACAAATAAAATTGACACAATATAAAAACGCATTACAATCTTCGGTTCTGCCCAACCAAGTAATTCATAGTGATGATGTAAAGGAGCCATTTTAAAAACTCTTTTACCTTCACCGAATCTTTTCTTTGTATATTTGAAATACATTCTTTGAATAATTACCGATAGTGTTTCTATAAAAAACACACCACCTAATATTGGAATCAGCAATTCCTTTTTAATTAAAATCATTATTATACCAAAAGCACCGCCTAAAGCAAGAGAACCGGTATCACCCATAAAAACTTGAGCCGGATAAAAATTAAACCAAAGAAAGCCCAAACCCGCACCGATAAATGCGGCAATAAATATTGTTAGTTCTCCTGAACCCGGTAAATAAATTACGTTTAGATAATCCGCATATATTTTATTACCTGTTACATAACTTATTATAGCAACAGCTAACATTACTATTAACATTGAACCGATTGCAAGTCCGTCTAAACCATCTGTTAAATTAACTGCGTTTGAAGTTGCTGTTATTATGAATATAACTGCCGGGATATACATAAATGAAAAATCAAAATTCATATTTTTCACAAATGGCAGTGTTGTTTGTGTATTATAATGTGCAAACTCCGGCATTAAATAAACCGATACTCCGACCAACACACCAAGTAAAACTTGTCCTAACAATTTATATCTTGCTATTAACCCTTTTGATTTTTTCTTGATTACTTTTAAGTAATCATCAATAAAGCCAACAATACCAAGCCAAACCGTTCCTATCAAAACCAATATTATATAAATGCTTTTTATATTTGCCCAAAGCAGAACCGGTAAAACAACAGAAAGTAAAATTATTACTCCGCCCATAGTAGGCGTGCCTGCTTTGGAATGATGAGATTGAGGTCCCAGTTCTCTAATAGTTTCTCCAATTTGTTTTTTTTGCAGATATGAAATTATTTTCGGACCTACGTAAAAAGCTAAAAACATTGCCGTTACCGCTGCCAAGGCAGAACGGAAGGACAAGTACCTAAACATTCCAAGTCCGGGTATTTCATATAACTTGTTAAGATGTTGAAATAAATGATATAACATCTTACGCTGCTCTCTTTTCTAAAATTTCCACAAATTCTTCCATTTTCATTCCGCGTGAACCTTTTACCAAAACGATGCTATCGTTTAATTCCATTTTCTTTAGAAATTCTTTCAAAGCTTTTCTTGTTGAAAAATGTTTTTTTGTTTTTATATTTTTATTAAGAGCTTCGTTCAAGAGTTTTGTGTTTTTACCTATTGTTAAAACAGTATTTATTTTTGCCTTATTAATTTCTTTCGCTAAATCTTCGTGCTTCTTTTCAGAATCTTTACCTAACTCAAACATATCACCCAAAACAGCAATTTTGTTTTTTCTTACTTTATTTTGTTGTAAAACAATTAAAGCATTTTTTACAGATTCCGGATTAGAGTTATATGTATCATCAATAATTGTTACTTTTTTATATTCTTTTTTTTCCAATCTTTTTGAGATTTGATTTATTTTTTTTGTCGCTTCCGTAATTTGCTTTTTTGTTAAACCAAATTCTTTTGCTATTGTTACGGCCGCCAAATAATTATAAGCATTGGATTTACCCAATAACGGCAGTGCTATTTCAAGTTTTGTGTTATTATATTTTATTTCAATTTTTTGTTTTGAATCTTTTGTAACACCAAGTGTTTTTCCCCTTACCTCAACTTTTCCTTTAAAACCAAAAGTTGTTTTCTTTTTGTA
>JALSNL010000319.1 GCA_026987055.1 Melioribacteraceae bacterium
CGCTTTGTTCGATTCTATGACGGTTGGTGAAAATGTAGGTTTACCTTTAGTTGAAAATGATTACAATTTAACCGAAACGGAATTAAACAAACGTATTGATAAAATGCTTTCTATGGTAGATTTGCCCGGAATAGAAAATTTAAAACCGGCGGAACTTTCCGGTGGAATGAAAAAACGTGTTGGCTTGGCAAGAGCATTAATTACCGAACCGGAATATATTTTATATGACGAACCTACAACAGGCCTCGATCCTATAATGTCGGATTCTATAGACGAATTAATAAAAAATCTTGCCGAACAATTAAAAGTTACTTCCATTGTTGTTACACACGATATGTTCAGCGTAAAAAATGTTGCCGATAAAATTGCAATGATGCACGAAGGGAAAATTTATTTTGAAGGAACTCCGCAACAACTTATAGATTCTACCGATAAAATTGTTGTTGATTTTATTAGCAGAACCGGTTTTAATAAATAATTTAATCGTACATTTCGTTTTTTATTGCCGCACATAATTTTAACCGTATTTTTAATTACATTTGTTTATCGGATAAACTTTATATTTTATAATATTAACAAAAGGTATGGGAAAATGAAAAAGTTTTTAAAATTTTTAATTTTATCTTTTTTGCTTTTTACAATAGTTACAGAAGCACAAAATTATAAAAAATACGCCCCTAAAAGTGGATATATGGAATACACACTTTCTGGCAATGCAATCGGAACAAGTAAAATTTATTGGGATGATTGGGGTAGAAAAGAATTACATGTTGATGATACAAAAACTACTGTTTTCGGTATGACAAATGAAGAACATAAAAGAACTTTAATGTTAGGAACCGATGTTTATACTTGGAAAGAAAATAGTAAACAAATTCAAAAAAGTGAAAATCCTGTAGCACGTGTTTGGAAAGACAACAATTATGATGAAAACGATATTGATACCTTTTCTAAAAAAACTTTGGAATCATCAGGTTTTAAAAAAAACGGAGAAGAAACAATTAATGGCAGAGCTTGTGATGTTTATGAAGGAGTAGCAGGGAAAGTATGGATTTCCCAAAAAGAGAAAATAGGAGTAAAATCCAATATAAAAATTCTTGGTATTGATGTTATCTCCGAAGCTACTAAAATTGAGCTTAATAAAAGTATAAGTTCTTCTCTGTTTGAAATACCCAAAGGAATGGAAATAGTTACCGTTGAACAAGCAAATTCCGGGCAAGCAAACAATCAAGAGGATATAAAAAATCAAATTAAAAATATATTTAAAAGTAATTCTAGTAACAAGGGAACTGTTTCTAAAACAGAAACAAAAGACACAACAAAAAAATCCGATAAAAGTTTTACAGATGAATTAATTGATTCCGGGAAAGAAGCTGCTGTTGAAGGAGCTAAAGAAGGTGCCAAAGAAACAGTTAAAGAAACTGCAAAAGACGAGGCAAAAAAAGCAACAAAGAAAACAATTAAAAAGTTATTCAAAAGTATTTTTTAATTTGATAATATAATTTTAGCATAATGCTGCCTTTGAAAAATTTAATATTATTTCTTTTCTTTGAATATTTTTTTCAAAGGTATTTTTATAATTTATTACCGAACTAAATGGCAAAGCAAAGAATAAAATATGTTTGTGCAAACTGTGGTTACGAATCTCTTACGTGGCTTGGTAAATGTCCGAACTGCAATGAATGGAATACTTTTTCGGAAGAATTTGTAGAAGCAAAATCCGGAAAGAAAAAACAAAAATTAAATGTAGATAATATTTATAAACTTAGTGAAGTTAATGGCGAAGAAGATGTTCGTATAAAAACCGGAATTAAGGAATTCGACAGAGTTTTAGGCGGCGGTTTAATTTTTGGCTCTGTGGTTTTAATTGGCGGTGATCCCGGAATTGGAAAATCAACTTTGGTTATGCAAGCCGCCGGAAGCATGAATGCAAAAGTGCTTTATGTTACAGGTGAAGAATCAGTAAAGCAAATTAGTTTGCGGGCAAAAAGATTAAAAGTAAATGATGAAAATGTTTATCTTCTTTCCGAAACGGATTTGGATTTAATTACTTCCGCAATTGACAAAGTAAAACCTCAAATTGTAATTATAGATTCCATCCAAACAATGTACAAACCAACATTTGAAAATGCCCCGGGCACAGTTACACAAATTAGAGAAAGCACATCGTACTTAATGCATTTGGCAAAAACAATCGGGTTTTCCGTTATTATTGTTGGGCATGTTACAAAAGACGGATATCTTGCCGGACCTAAAGTTCTTGAGCATATTGTTGATACCGTTCTTCAGTTTGAAGGAGAGAAAAATTATTCATACAGAATTTTACGTGCACAAAAAAACAGATTCGGGAATACAAACGAAATTGGCATATTTGAAATGCATGAAGACGGACTGACGGAAGTTAAAAATCCGAGTGAGATATTTTTAAGTGAACGCAACGATGATTTAACCGGTGCGGTTGTTACGGCAAGTATGGAAGGAACCAGACCAATTCTATTGGAAGTTCAGGCACTTGTTACACCAACAAATTTCGGTAATCCGCAGCGTGTTACTACAGGATTTGATTACAGACGTTTATCAATTCTTCTTGCTGTTTTAGAAAAAAGAGCAGGTTTTAAACTTTCCACTTATAATGTTTTTCTTAATATTGCAGGCGGAATAAAAATTGATGAACCGGCTATTGACCTTGCCGTTTGTACTGCTATTGCTTCAAGTCTTACAAACAAACCTGCAAAAAATAATTTTGTTGTACTCGGCGAAGTTGGTCTTGGCGGTGAAATACGAAGTGTCGGTCATATTGAAAAAAGAATTCAAGAAGCTGAAAAACTCGGGTTTACAAATATTGTTATTCCGCAAAATAATCTTAAATCCTTAAAACGCAAAAGTAAAATTACAATACTTACCGCCGAAGATGTTTCTTCGGTTATTCAAAAAATTCTAAAATAGATGTTTTTGGTACCTGAATAAATTATGCCGTTAAAAAAAATTAAACATAAAAAAATATTCCCTTTACTTGTTTTAGTTTTTCTTTCGATGATTTGGGGAAGTTCGTTTATACTTATCAAAAAAGGACTTCTTTCATTTACTCCGGTACAGGTTGCAGCTTTAAGAATATTTTTTGCTTCTGTTGTTTTATTACCTATTGCTCTAAAACATTTAGCCGTTTTCAAAAAAAACTGGAAAATGATAACGTTCATCGGTTTTATTTCTACAATTTTAACTTCATTTTTAATAGCTATTGCAGAAACAAAAATAAACAGTTCTTTGGCAGGAATGTTAAATTCTTTAACTCCTATTACCACCTTAATAATTGGAATATTATTTTTTAAAACTAAATTTACTTTTAATCTTTTAATTGGTTTGTTGGTTGGCCTAACCGGTTCTTTACTTTTAAGTTTTATTAATAGTAGTGGTAATCTCGGTTCTTTTAATTTTTATGTTTTATTTGTTGTTACTGTTACTTTATTATATGGATTATCCGGTAATCTGATTAAGGATTTGGTAGAAAAAGTAGATCCGTTTATTATTGTTCCTTTGGAACTAATGGCGCTTTTGCCATTAACTATTATTATTTTAATTAGCACTAATGTTTTTCAACAAATTGCAACGCAAGAAAACGCAACTATATCTCTAGCTTCTTTGTTTATCCTTGGTGCGTTAACCACATCGTTTTCCGGAATTGTTTATATAAAATTAGTAAACAGAACAACAGCTGTTTTTGCTGCAGCGGCTACTTACTTAATTCCTATTATGGCAATTGTTTGGGGATTTTTGGATAACGAAAAAATATTCCCTTTGCATTTTGCTGGAGTTGGTTTAATAATAATCGGGGTTTTTCTGGTCAATAAATTTAGGTAAAAAAGTTTTATGGAACAATTTTAAGTTTATAATGCGCAATATGAAATTTTATTCATATAAATTTGGATAAAAAAATATTTATTTGTAAAATAATTATCCATTCTTTTGAAAAAATATCATTTTATATGTTTTCCAAAAATCAGGTTATTTTATGCAAGATACAAATGAACTTATTAACGAAACTCTTAAAAATAGACTTGAACAAATAGAACAAAATTTTAATGCCGATTTTATTTCTCTAAGTGGTCCTATTATTGACGGTTACGAACAAGTTTTATTACATGTTGTTGAACAATTAGAACATAAAAACAAAATTCTTTATTTTATGTTAACTACTGCCGGCGGTTCTGCAACTGCAGTTGAACGTTTTGTTAATATATTAAGATATAATTATGAAACCATAAATTTCATAATACCTGATTATGCTTATAGTGCCGGAACTATTTTTTGTATGAGTGGCGATGATATTTATATGGATTATTATTCTGTTTTAGGCCCAATTGATCCTCAAGTTAGAAATAAAGAAGGAAAATATGTACCTGCCTTAGGATATTTAGATAAAGTAAACGAAATGATTGAAAAAGCAAAACATGGAACTTTAACAGATGCGGAATTTATAATATTAAAAGAAATGGATCTTGGGGAACTTAGAAGTTTTGAACAGGCAAAAGAATTAACCATAGATTTATTAAAAAAATGGCTTGTACAATATAAATTTAAAAATTGGAACAAGCATGAAACAAATAAAAAACTTAAAGGGAAAAATGTTACTGAAGATGAAAAGAAGAAAAGAGCTGAAGAAATTGCTGATAAATTAAGTGACAATAAACTCTGGAAATCTCACGGGAGACCTATAAATATAGAGGAATTGAATAAACTTAAGTTAAAGATACACGATTACAGTAATGAACCTTATAGAAAATTGATTAGAGATTATTATGAACTATTGTCCAATTTTTTAATGAAAGAACGTCGTGAAATTTTTATTCATACAAGAAAGGGATACATTTAAAATGGAACAAGAAAAAATATATGATAAAATTGTTAAATTAAATAACATTGAAAAAAAGTCCGTAGAAATAGAATCTTATAAAAAAATCATTCGGCTTAACGAAAAATTGATTGAAAGAGGACTTACAAAAAAAAGAGGTTATTCTTTAGCTACAATAGCAGATAAACCTTATGAATATAAGGGAAATAATTAATTTTATACTATAAGAAAGCTTTGTCCATAGGACTACTCACAGAACAAAATATCATTTTGTCTTACTGAGTGAAGCGTTCAAAATATTCTTACAGAAAAAAATCTCATTCTCAAGTTGACCGAAGAATTTTATAAACGGGCTACATGCACTAATTTTATAGACTTATCGAGGAATGATAATCCATCAATCGGTCAAATATAATCTTATAAAATATATTTGCTCAAGTCTCTATTTTTAACAATCGAATCTAATTTTTCATTAACCATTTCACCGTTAATTTTTATTTTACCGTCAGGCATTTTATCAGGAACATCAAACAAAATATCTTCTAGCAATGTTGTTAAAATTGTATGAAGACGACGTGCACCAATGTTTTCAACTTCTTCGTTTACTATTGTTGCAATTTTTGCAATTTCTCTAATTGCTTCGTCTTCAAAAGTTATTTCAACTTTTTCAGTTTGCAGTAAAGCGGCGTACTGTTTCAGTAAGGCATTTTCGGGAATGGTTAAAATTTTAATAAAATCCTCTTCGGTTAAACTTTTAAGTTCAACGCGAATAGGAAAACGT
Source organism: Melioribacteraceae bacterium (assembly GCA_026987055.1). Taxonomy (GTDB): domain Bacteria; phylum Bacteroidota; class Ignavibacteria; order Ignavibacteriales; family Melioribacteraceae; genus JALSNL01. The sequence continues at coordinate 5,631 of JALSNL010000319.1, forward strand.
CCTTGCAGTTCGGGAATTAAATCGGAAGGTTTTGAAACATGAAAAGCGCCGGAAGCTAAAAATAAAATATGATCTGTTTTTACAGGTCCGTATTTTGTGTTAACAGTTGAACCTTCTACAATTGGCAGTAAATCACGTTGAACACCTTCGCGGGAAACATCGGGTCCGTGCCCGCCTTTGCTGTTTCCGGCAACTTTATCAATTTCATCTAGGAAAACAATTCCGGTTTCCTGCACTCTTTTAATAGCTTCTTTTTGAACATTATCCATATCAATTAATTTTTGTGCTTCTTCTTGCGCCAAAATCTTGCGGGCTTCTTTAATTGTGGTTTTGCGTTTCTTTCTTTTCTTCGGCATCATGCTGCCAACAATTTCTTGGATATTAATTCCCATATCATCCATTCCAAACGGACCGACAACTTGCATTCCTATTCCGCCGGTGGTAGTATCAAACTCAATCATTTTTTCATCAAGTTCGCCTTTACGTAATTTTTCACGCATCCAAACTCTGGTTTTTTCGTTTCTTACCGCTTCACTTTCTTCAGGAACTTCTCCTTCTGCAACCGGTTTGGGTGGAGTTTTAACAGGCGGAATTAGTAAATCAAGAATTTTTTCTTCTGCAATTTTATTTGCTTTTTCTTGAACCAATTCCGTTTGTTCGGCTTTTACCATATTAACGGAAAGTTCAGTTAAATCTCTTATCATAGATTCAACATCTCTACCAACATAACCTACTTCGGTAAATTTTGAAGCTTCCACTTTATAAAAAGGTGCTCCGGTAAGTTTTGCTAATCTTCGTGCAATTTCGGTTTTCCCAACTCCGGTAGGACCAATCATAATAATATTGTTAGGCATAATTTCTTCACGAATTCCTTCGGCAACTTGTTGTCTTCTCCATCTGTTTCTTAATGCTATTGCTACGGCACGTTTTGCATCGTCTTGACCAATTATGTATTTATTAAGCTCAGTAACAATTTGAGAAGGTGTTAAATTTTTCATAATATTTTTTTTCATTTTGCTCACTTATTTTTCTATTGAAACAACATTAATTTTATCATTCGTATATATACAAACCTCGGATGCAGTTTTTAAAGCTTCTTTAACAATTTCTTCCGAAGAAAGATCGCTATATTTTACTAACATTTTTGCGGCTGAAAGTGCATACATTCCGCCGGAACCAATTGCTATTATTTTATCATCCGGTTCAATAACATCTCCGGTGCCGGAAACAACAAAGGTTTTATCTTCGGAAACCACAGCAAGCATTGCTTCCAATTTGCGAAGATATTTGTCGGTTCTCCAATCTTTTGCCAATTCCACAACGGAACGTTCCACGTTTCCGCGATATTGATCTAATTTTTCTTCAAAACGTCCTAATAATGTAAAAGCATCTGCCGCAGAACCTGCAAAGCCCACCAATACTTTACCGTTTAATAATTTTCTAATTTTTTTTGAATTATGTTTCATTACCGTGTTACCAAGTGTAACTTGTCCGTCTCCTCCAAGCGAAGCAACTCCTTTGTGAATTACACCAAGTATTGTTGTTGATTTAATTTTACGTTTCAAATTTTTCTCCAATTATATGTAAGTAATATTTTTAAAATTGAGTTTGCTAAAAGTACTATATCTAATTCTTAAACATAAAATAAACGGCTAAAATTAAAAAGATAAATGCAACGAAATGATTCCATTTAAGTTCTTGGTTTTTAAAAAAAATCAGAGTAAAACCACTAAATACAATTAAAGTAATTACTTCCTGAATTACTTTTAGTTGAACCAGAGAAAAAGGACCGCCGTTATTGTTGAATCCTATTTTGTTTGCAGGAACTTGAAAGATGTACTCAAATAATGCAATTCCCCAACTTATTAACACAACCGATATTAAGCCTAATTTATTAAACCATTTCCATTCTGAAAACTTTAAATGACCATACCACGCTATTGTCATGAATGTATTTGAAAGAATTAATAATCCTATAGTTAAAAGACCTTTCATAATTTATTTTAATATTTAACACTATTTATAGCAAATCTTTTTTCTTTTGTTCCCACTTTTTTTCCCATTGATAAAATGGTGTTAAAGTAGGGAAAGCTAAAATTTTTCCTCCGAATCCCATATATCTGAAAACTATCATTTGCGCATTAAAAAGTTTTATTGAATCTAATAATTTTTTATTTATAGTAATATTATATTTCTCTGCTAGCTCGGCAGTTTTGTTTTCCAAATTTTCCAATGTTTTTTTATATCTTATTTTCTTTTTAGTTTCCTCATCAAGTTGTGATATTTTAGTTTTAAGATTGTTTTCTTTTTTATCTATTAACTTAAAAACCGTATAACCTTTATCAGTTTTAACCGGTCCATATACATCTCCAATATTCATAGTTTTAGCTATTTGACCAATTTCTTTGTTTTCCGAAACAGAAAAAAATCCGGTCTCAATTTTATCGGAATTGTTATTGTATTTTTTTGCCAGTTTTTTAAAATCAATTCCTTCTTTTTCTTGTTTTAGTATCTTTTCTATTATTGCCAAGCTATCCGTAGAAACTTCTATTATGTTTATTTCGGTATCTTTTAGTTGTTCTTTTGAATTTTTTGTTAAATAGTGTTTAATATCTTCTTCGGTAATTTTTTGTTTATTAATAAAATTCCTTCTGAACAAAGTTGCCAAATAATTATTTTTCCAAATATTTGTTGAACTTTTTACTTCCGGTAAAGCTTGCAAACCTTTTTTGTAACCTTGTTGTGCAAGCAATTCCAATTCTATTTGTCTTTTAACACGTGAACTTAATTGCTGTGAAATAATTTTTAAGTCCGTTGTAAAAGTATAAAATCCTTCAAACATAAAATCATTTAAAAAGTCTTCTAATGTAAGCTGATTATTTGGTATATCAATAAAAACTTTTTTCAATGAATCCGGGATTAACGATTTTTTTAATTGTATAAAATCTTTTGTGGTAACGGTAATTTTTTTACCACCTTCAATTTTATCGGTTTTCTTTATTTCGGCAATCAGCTTTTGGAAATTTTTTGCAAGATACCAGAACAATTCCCTGTTTGTTGTTATATGTTTCCCTTTGAAAAATTTCAACCAATAATCATTATAAAGTGAGTCTTCAATTCTGTTTTTAACAACTTTTTTTACTTTTGAAGTAATTTGTTCCGGAGACTTAATAATAACCGGTTGAATATTTAACAATCTGAAAATATACCAGCCTTCCGGAGATTTAATCGGTTTTGTAATTTCATTTATTTTTAAGTTATAAATAGCTTTTTCGGCTTCAATATTCATTTTGCCAAAGGTTACTTCATAAGGTTTTTTTACGTATTCAATATCTTTATCAAGCAAGGTTACAAGAGAATCGAAATTAGGATTGCTTGAAAGTAATTTATATGCTTTTTTTATTTTGTTTTCGTTCAATGTATAAATATAATCTACTATTCTTTTTTCTTTGGCAAGTTTTAATCCTTCGTTTACTTTTTTCCAATTAAGTTTAATTTTGTTTTTTATTTCTTGTTTGTATAATTCGTCTCGAACATACATTTTTTCCAATGGGATGTATGCTTCTTGTAAATCTTTTAAAGTATCAAGTCCTAATTCTTCGGCTCTGAGAGCAAATAAATCTTCGGCAATTAGTGAGTACAAAAATTCTTCTTTTGTTTTAGTTTCATCTTTGTGTTGCCTATTTATTTGTGGTGTAAATTCATATCTAAGTTTAAATTCTTGGGCTGTAATTATTTTGTTGCCAATTTTGGCAATAATATTTTTATTGTTTTGTGCAAAATATTGGAGAGTAAATAATAGTATAAAAGAAATAAGTAATTTAATTTTCATAGTTTTCTGTTGCGATATTATAACTTTTAAATGGATTGGGAATTAAACGGGGAACATTTTTTTTATATTCCGAATAAAGTTTTCCGAATTTTTTTTCAAGATTTTTTTCTTCAAAAATTGAACCGATATAAAAATAAATTACCATACAAATAAAAAATACAAAGTAAAATAAATCCATTTCAGGTCTGCATCCTAAAAATATTATTGAGTAAAAATATATTGGATGGCGTGAATATTTAAATGGTCCTTGAATATGCAGTTCTTGTTTTTCGTCTAAATCTTCCAAAGAATATTTTCCGTTAAAATATCTTTTTATTTGTGTTATTCCCAAAAACTCTTTCATATCAATATAAAACGATACCCAAATAATTCCAATTAATCCTAATATTTGTATAATAAAAATAATAATATCGTAAGGGAATTGTAAGTCGTAAATAATTACACTTGGTTTGGGTGAAAGTTCGTAAATAGCAATAAAAATAAATATGGATACGATGTTAAAAAACAATCTGTAAAAAGCTATTTTATTACCGACTTTATTTGTGATTTTTTCTTTAACGTTAAAAGCTGCTAATAAAGAATGTGAAACGGCAAATAAAGAAAAGAGAAAAATGATTACTAAAATATCGGTAAAAATACTCATAATTCCTTTCTAAGTCTTGCTACAGGAATTTTTAATTGTTCTCTGTATTTTGCCACGGTACGTCTTGCAATATGAATTCCTTTTTCAA
>JALSNL010000320.1 GCA_026987055.1 Melioribacteraceae bacterium
TAATTTGCTCTTAAAAAAATATTCACTTGTTATGATAGTTTATGGTAAAAGTTTGGATAAAAAGTATAAAAATACAACTAAATGTTAAGTAAATATTTTTCAACTTCTTTAGCAACAATTAATTCTTCGTTTGTTGGAATTACTGCAATAATTGTGTTTGAATTTTCTTTTGAAATTTTTTGATTTACCGGATTTGAATTATTCTTTTTATCATCTAAAATTATTCCAAGGTTTTCAAGTTCCCCTATAATTTCTTTTCTTAAAAGCGATGATTTTTCTCCGGCTCCAGCAGTAAATACAATACAATCCGCTCCATTGAGTATAGCTAAATATTCTCCGATATATCTTTTAACATAATATGCATAAGTTCTAAATGCTATTTTCGCTCTTTCATCTCCTTCAAGCATTTTAGTTTCGATATCTCTAAAATCACTTAAGCCACCGGTAAGACCTAACAAGCCGCTTTTAGACATTAAAATTTCTCTGGCATCTTCTATTGAGAGATTTTCTTTTTCCATCAGATAAAGCAAAGCATAGGCATCCAAATCTCCAACTCTATTAGAATTCAGCAATCCACTTTGCGGACTCATTCCCATTGAAGTATCAATAGACCAACCATTTTTAATTGCACAAACAGAAGAGCTACCGCCAAGATGGCAAGAGATAGTTTTTTTTGCTCCGAATAATTCGTTTGCTTTTTGTCCGATATATCTATGTGAAGCTCCATGGAATCCATATTTACGAATACCATATTTTTCATAATACCTAAAAGGAATTCCATATAAATAAGCTTCTTCCGGAATATTAACATGAAAATGTGTTTCGAATAAACCGACCAGTGGAGTTTTGGTTAACAATTTTTTAAAAGCGGAAATGGCAGTTATATAAACATCCGTATGAACCGGAGCAAGAGAACGATAATCTTCCATAGCTGTTAAAACATTATCGGTTAGTTCAACACAACCTGTTACACCTTTTGCATGAACAGTTTTAAAACCTATCGCATTAATATCTTCAATAGAATATTTTTCTTTAAGTGATTGAATGGTTAAGTCTATTGCTTTAAAATAATCCTCTATTTTTAGTACTTCCCTTTTCGCTTCGTTGTCTTCAAAAGAATATGAGTAAATTCCTTCGTTATCCCCAATTCGTTCAACAGCAGCAGTAAATAAAACGGACATATCGGAAGTTTCAAACAATTTACATTTATAAGAAGTACTTCCGGGATTAGCAATTAATATTTTCATAATTCTTTTTACTTTCTTAATGTAGCCAAAACACTTTCGGTTATTCTTCTAATTTGTTCATCGGATATTTTTGAACTGTTATTATTAAACTCTGCCGTATTTATTTTTGGAGTATTATAATTATCATACGGAGTTGAATCGCAAGTAGTTATTTTTCCTTGTAAATTAAACTTGTCTCTAAGTGTCATTAATCTATCTCGCTCTGCTTCCGGAAGAACACCGAGGTTACCAAGTTGTATTGCTTTGCTTACAATATTTGCGGTATGCTCTAATGTTTCCATTCTATAATAAGCTGTAAGTAAATCGGGGCCTAATGCTAAAGCTCCATGGTTTTCAAGAAGAACAACATCATTTTTTTTTATGTGAGGTCTTATCTTATCAGGCAATTCATCGGTCGATGGAAGTCCGTATTTAGCAATTGGAACAGCTCCAATTACAATAACAGCTTCCGGCAAAACACACTTGTCTAAGGGAATTCCCGCAACGGCAAAACTAGTAGCAAACGGAGGATGTGCATGAACCACGGCATTTATATCGGGTCTTTCTTTATAAACATCAATATGCATTTTTACTTCACTCGATGGTCTGTAATCAGGATTGCCGGATATAACATTGCCGTTATAGTCAACTTTAATAATCATATCGGTTGTCATAAAACCTTTACTAATTCCGGTTGGAGTTGTTAATATTTCCCTATCATTAATCCGTACAGTCATATTTCCATCATTGGCAGCAACATAGTTACGTTGCCAAATCCTTTTTCCAAGCTCGATAAAAAGTTTTTTTAGTTCCCACTCATTTACCATAATTAAACCTTGTTATTTATTAAAATTTAATAATTTTTATAAAATTCTTTTCATTGCAAAGTTAACATTTATTTTTTTTAAAAATCCGAATAATGATTGAAATTTAAAATAAAATGAATCGGCATATGAAATGATAAGCTCTTAGATATCCACAGGAAACCAAATCGGTTTTAATATATAATCACTAGTCGCAAACCAGCAATCAGAAATCGCCAATCTTTTTTTTGATTTCCTATGAACGATTGGGAATTTTTGATTGTTGATGTTTTACGTAAACTAAAACATACTTCAAATCGCCAGTCGCAAATCTGCAATCAGTAATCGCAAATCTTTTTTTTCCGATGAGCGATTGATGACTTTTGATTGATGATGTTTTACGTAAACTAAAACATACTTCAAATCACTAGTCGCAAATCTGCAATCAGTAATCGCAAA
>JALSNL010000321.1 GCA_026987055.1 Melioribacteraceae bacterium
TTTTCTTAAAAAATCTAAAATTAAAATATTCTTATACTTCGTGAATAGTTCCGTCTTGCATTTTAATTACTCTATCGGCTAACTTTACCAATTCCGGATTATGTGTAACTATTAGAAGAGTTATTCCTAATTTATTTTTAAGTTCAATGAAAAGATTGTGAATTATGTCACTGTTTTTCGAATCAAGGTTTCCGGTTGGTTCATCAGCAAAAACTATTTTAGGATTATTGATTAAAGCTCTGGCAATTGCAACGCGTTGTTGTTCGCCACCGGAAAGTTCGGCGGGTTTGTGATTTCTTCTTTCTTTTAAGCCAACAATATCAAGTAATTCATTACTTTTTTTCATTGCTTCTTTATAAGAAGTTCCATTTATCATTTTAGCAATTGCTATATTTTCAGCTGCTGTAAATTCAGGTAACAGATGATGGAACTGGTAAACGAATCCGATAGAACTGTTTCTGAATTTAGCAATCTCATCTTCAGACATTTTAAAAATATTTTTATTATCAATAATTACTTCTCCACTATCAGGAGTATCCAAACCACTTAAGATATGCAAAAGTGTACTTTTACCGGTACCGGAAGCTCCAACAATAACTGTAATTTCATTTGAGTTTATTGATAACGAAATATCATTCAAAACAGTAATAGTTGTATCTTTACCGCGAGGGAATGATTTATAAATATTTTTAGCTGTTAGAATTTTCATATTAGAACTTATTTATTAAGAATTTTTATTATGTGTTATTAAAATTATTTAAGTACTCATTCAATACTTTTGCCTTATACACACCGGAAACAAATTGGTTCTCGGATTTTCAAATAGTCCTCTCTTTACAAAAGAGAGGATTTAGCCTGTCCGCCAGTTTATTAGGCGTGGGTGAGTTATAAAAATGAATCAATTCGAAAACCAATTTGTTGTTAGTATATTTCAGTTAGTAAATTATTTATTTTCACATTTGCTTAATTTATTTTTTATTCCCATTTAATTGCATCAATCAAATTAATTTTTAATGCTTTATTCGCCGGATATTTAGAAGCCCAAAATGTTAAGAAGAATGACATTAATGAAACGGCAATTATATCACTTAATTTAATTTGTACAGGTAAGGAATCTATAATAAACTTACTTGCATCAAGCGGGTAAATATTATATTGAATTTGCAAAAAGCAAACAATTAATCCTAAAATAATTCCGGCAATAGTTCCAACAAATCCAACTAAAAGACCTTCGAACATAAATATTTTTTTTATAGATAATTTGGTTGCACCCATAGAACGTAAAATTCCAATATCTTTTTTCTTAACCAAAACACTCATTGTAAGCGAACTTAGTATGTTAAAAGCTGCAACGGCAATTATTAATGAAAGTAAAATATATGCCGCCCATCTTTCAATAAGCATTACGGTATAAAGATCTTTATGTAAATCGTACCATGTATAAATTCTAAATTCGGAAGACGGAAATTGTGAGATAATTTTTTGTTTAAATGAATCCGCATCATCAATATTTTTTAAAATAATTTCAATTCCTGAAACGCGTTGCCCCATATTAAAAATTTGTTGTGCTGTTTTTAATGATGCAAATGAATAATGTAATGCATATTCTTTATTACTAATTTCATAAACTCCGCTAACTATTAAAGGTTTTGTTTTGGGTATAGACATACGTGTAACGGTTTTTTTTATTTGTATTGCCGAAGTAGCAAAAAGTGTATCTCCTATTTTGCAGGAAAGCCGTAAAGCTATTGGAAGACTAAGAATTATTTTATCATAACCGTTTGTTTTTGCCAAATCAAACTGACCAAAAGTTACTTTATCACTAATTCGCTTGGTGCTTTCCTTACTGTTTGCGGGAATGCCTTTAAGATTAAGAATTTCTATTGCTTTGTCTTTCATCAAAATTGTTTTACCTTCGGCATATTTAGAAAAGGACTGAACTTCATGGGAGTTATTCAAGAATTTTTCTAATTTATTAAATTCGGTTAGTTTATTTGATGTACTTACAATACGAATATGCGGATCAAAATTAACCAACATTGAAGTAACCAAACCTCCGAAACCGTTTAATACGGAAAGTACAATTATTAACGCAGCAACACCAATAGTTACACCAATTGTAGATAAAATTGATATAATGGTAATAAAGTTTAGTTTATTTTTAGATCGTAAATATCTTTTTGCTATAAAGTATTCAAACATAATTTAATTAAATTTTATTGCGGCAATTGGTCTGGTTTTAGATGCGATATAGCTTGGAATTAATGAAGCTAAAAAGCATAATAAAAAAGCAAGTAAAGAAACTACAATATATACCTTAAAATTAATTGAAATAGGTACACTTGAAAGAAAATATATTTGTTCCGGTAAAGGAATAATTTTGTATGTGCTTTGTAACCAACTTAAAATAAAAGCTATTATATTTCCCAAAACAATTCCTATGGCAGCAAATATAAGCCTTGTAATACAAATATTTGAATAATCTGT
>JALSNL010000322.1 GCA_026987055.1 Melioribacteraceae bacterium
CCCCATTAGCTGCAAATCTATCTATATCTTCCGGTGTTATATTACTTTTTTGCGATTTTACTTCACCCCAGCCTCTAGACCTAAGTTTATTGTTTTTATGTTCCTTTCGTTCTTCAATAAAATCAACAACTGTTTTTTCTCTATTTAGAATTGAAATATCGTTAAAAGCAAATTTCTCTAAAGTGGTTTTAAAATATTTATTATCAACCTTAAATGTTATAATTCTTTTTTCACTTACTTTACCAATTTTAAATTTCTTTACATGAAAATCCGGATGCTTTTCTTTTAAGACAGTTAATATTGATTTAACCGTAATAATTTCTTTCGGATCTATTAAGGCAGTAATTTCTTTCATAATATTATCTTAAGCTTCTTCTAATTGATTTGTTTCTTCTTTTGATAAAATTTTATTCAAATCCAATAATATTAATAATCTGTCTTCAAGCTTGCCAATAGCAGTAATATAATCGGAATCTATTCCCGAAACGATTTGCGGTGGTGGTTCGGTAATACTTTTAGGAATACGAAGTACTTCTTTAACTTCATCAACAATAAATCCAAGTGTTTTATCAGTCATTTCAACAACAATAATTCTGGTTTCAAGATCATATTCCTTCACAGGTAAACCTAATCTGGAACGAAGATTTATTACTGGAATAATTCTTCCTCTAAGATTAACAACTCCTTCAATAAAGTGCGGAGTATTTGGTACCAATGTCAGTTCCATCATTTTATTAATTTCTTGAACACTTAGAATATCCACACCAAATTCTGCATCACCTATTTTGAAGCTTACTAATTGTAGCAATTCTTCAGTTATGATAGTCCCATTTTCTTTTTGTCCCATTTCCTTTTCCTTTTTTATAAAAATATTTGTTTCATAAAAAGTTAATAATTTTAGCTGCTATGTTCTTTAAACCATAACCTCATTTTTTTGTTCGGCAAACTCTGTAAGTGGATAATTTGTTGCAGATTGACTATCCATTTTAAATTGTTTTAGAATTTCTTGTAAATTTTCGGTCATTTGGTTTAATTCATACGTTGCTGTTGCAACTTGCTGAATACCAATCAAAGTTTCAGAAGAAACATTGTTTATCATTACAATGTTTTGAGAAACTTGTTCGGATGTAGAGGATTGTTCTTCACTTGCCGTAGCAACTTGACTTATTTCATCAACAACAATATTGGTTTTCTCAACTATATTTGAAATAGCTTCACCGGCTTTTTGTGCCAAATCTTTACCTTCTCTAACTTCTTCGGTTCCTTCATTTATAGAAGAAACAGCTTGTTTGGTATATGATTGAATTTCTTGTACCATATCGGCTATTTCTTTTGTTGCCGAACTTGTCCTTTCGGAAAGCTTTCTAACTTCATCAGCTACAACAGCAAAACCCCTTCCATGTTCTCCGGCACGTGCTGCTTCAATAGCCGCATTTAACGCAAGTAAGTTTGTTTGCTCAGCTATCTCATTTATTACTTCAATTATTTCACCAATTTTATCACTATTATTTCCCAATTCAATAATTTTTTCAGCTGCGTGTGAAACTACGTTTGAAATTGTTTCCATTCCATCAACTGCTTTGTTTACCACTCTTCCGCCTTCGTCGGCAATAGCACCGGCATCACGGGCTGAACTAGCTGCCGAAGAAGTATTCTGAGTTGTTTCTATAATTGTTTTTGTCATTTCATCTATTGATGTAGCAATTGAATGCGTTTGGTTATTTAATTCTTCTGCTCCGGCGCTCATTTCTTCTACACTTGCAGCAATTTGGTTGCTAACAGACATAGTTGAATCAACGGCTTCGGCTACTTGTTGGATTATTTGTTTTATGTTTAGTACCATTTGGTTTGTACTGTTAAATAAGCTGTCAACTATTTCGCTTTTACCTTCGGGTTCTAAATATACGGTCATATCTCCGTGCGAAACTTGTTCCATAACTTTATGTAAACGTTTTGTGCTTTCATCCAAGTACTTTTCTTTTTCTTTTGTTGGTGTTAAATCTGCAATAAACTCTACGGCACCTATTACATTACCTTCATTATCTCTGGTTGTTTTTCCCGTATAATAAATAGGAAGGTCTTTGTTATTCCCGGGGTTTGCTATAGTTTCGGAACTAACTAATTTGTCTTCTCTCATTGCAATTGAACATGCACAGCGTTCTGTTTGACAATCGTCTGTTTTCATTTGATCATAGCATTTTAATCCGGTTAAGGTTGCTTGGTCTTTCCCAATTAAATTCGCACCAATTTTATTAATATATGTAATATTAAAATCCGTATCCATTGCTAAAACCGGTGTTGGTAAATTATTCAGCATTTCGGATTGCATTTGAATTTTTGTAAGTATGGAATTAATGGCATTGGCAAATTCAGAAAAAAGTTTATTGTTTTTAATTTCCGTAATTAAATTCTCTTTGCTATTCTTTTCATAAGCTAAATTTCTAATTTTACCAATACTGATTGCACTTTGCATTACC
>JALSNL010000323.1 GCA_026987055.1 Melioribacteraceae bacterium
ATCATTTTCTTCGGCAAGTTTTATTCCGTCGGGAACATGTTGAATTATAATTTTTGCACTTTCTTCCGGTTTTAATGTATCGTGAATATTATAATTATCCATTTGGTTTTCAACAAAAGCCGTTGGGTTAAGTGTTTTGCCTATGTCGTGATAAAGTGCTCCAACTCTGGCCAACAGCGGATTTGCCCCGATTTTTTCTGCGGCGGCTTCAATCATATTCCCTAAAGTTAACGAATGATTAAAAGTTCCTTGTGCTTTTTCCGCCAGGTCTTTTAACAGTGGTGTATTAAAATCCGTTAATTCCAAAAGTGTCAGTTCGGTTGTAATGTTAAAGATTTTCTCAAAGAAAATTATAAGTCCGTAAGTTAACACCGGACTAATCAAAGCATTTGATGCGGCAAATCCACATTGAACAAGAATGTTTTCGGCAGTGTCAAAACGTTCCATTCCAAAAGCTACAATACTAATTACATAACCGAAAAGTATAAACAAAAAAGAGCGGAAAATTTGATTTCTGTTTTTCATATCGCGAACGGTATATGCAGCCAGACCGCCGGCAAAAATATTCATTACAACCAGTTCATAATTATTACCTCTAAGTCCGCCTACAATTAAAGCAACAACAACAGTACTGTAAAATCCTACACGGGAATCGAAGAAGATTGTTAACAGCATGGATACCGTAGGTACTAAAATTAATAATTCTACAGGAGCATTTACATTTAATTGATTTACAAGATATGTTATAAAACTGATTAAAACATAAACAATAGCTATCAAAAATATTTTGGAATTATCTTCAAATATTTTTCTTCTGAATAAAAAAACGTACAGACTAATTAAACTGAAAATAATTAATATATGCAGAAGTTTGCCAAGTAGTTGTAAATATTTAGACCATGAGCCGGTTTTTTCTCCCTTTGCCATTCTGTAAGAATCAATCTTTAATTTTATTTCCGGTGTAATTCTATCGTGCTTGGCAACAATTCTTTCGTTTTCTTCTACAAGTCCGACATTTTTAGAAACTTTATCAACTAAAATTCGTTTTTCAGTTTCAGTTAGTTTAGGGCTATAAATAATAGTTGGTTTAATAAAATGAACAAGGTATTCATCAATAAGCAAAGATAATTTTAAGTCGGTGCCAACTTTATTAAAAATTAACCGTTCAATTCTTTTTTTAGCTTTGTCAATATCATCAAATCTTGTTTTAGGAACAAGATTCTCAAACTTACCGTCTTTGAGCGTGATAGTATCTTTAGCAATATCGGAATATTTTACATTAAGAAAATCTTGTTTGTAAATTTCTTTTGTAAGATCTGTAATTATTTTAAATATTGTTCCCAAAGTTTTATGTTTTTCTACAGACAAAGAGTTTTCCAATTGACTGATTTTTCTTAATTTCTCAAAAGATTCATCGCTTAAAAAGGTTGTGTTTTTTGCAACTTGTTTTTTTTGAAATTGCTCATGGAGTAATCGGACTAATTTATTGTTGAATTTTTGTATAGAATCAAGAACAGCATTTTTAACAGAATGATTTAAGACAAAAACAGGATGTACTTTAGATTCTGCTTCTAAAACTTCCTTTTTATATGTATCAGGGGCTTTTAATATTTCAAAAGGTGTTGTTGCAATTAAATCATCTTTTATCCAGATAGAGCCAACAGAAACATCGGATTCAATTGATTCTCCACGAGGAAACATTATAGCAATTAGAATTGCGGCAACTAAAAAAATTAGAAGTCGCAATTTGCTATTATTCTTAAATTTTTCTTTTGATATTAAGTTTAACACTTTATCCTTTTTTTGCTTTTAATAGCATATCTAAAAATTCAGCTGTAGCATCTTCGTTGTTTGTTCTTTCCGTAATATAATCTGCCATGCCTTTAATTTCCTCTACCGCATTTGCAACGGCAATTTTCAATGCATCCGTTCTAAATAAAGAGCGATCATTATACCAATCTCCCATAACAGCAGAATTTTTCACTTTTATTTTTAGATGCTTTGCCAGTCTAACCAAGCCTAATCCTTTAGAGCATTTTTTATTTCTTACTTCTAAAAAATATACTCCGTTCTCTCCTTGAGATTTATAAAAAGAAGTTCTTAGACCGAAAGCACTTGGAAATTTCATTTTATCTTCAATCAATTTAATTGAATCTTTATAATCACCTGCAACAACAAATTCCAGTGTTCTTGAAATATAAGGTTCGTAAGATTCTACCTCTTCAAACTTAGCTTGATATTTATCCATAAAATCAACCATTAAAGAATCTGCACTAGTATAATAAATTGCTTCGTCATGACATAAAGCAATTTTTAATAATTGTTCGTCAGCTAATTTAATTGCTTTTTTTACATAGGAATCTTTTATATATGATTCGTAAATAATTTTCTTTTCAGGATGACTTTTTATAATTGTACCATCAAGAGAAATTAAAGGAGTTTCCAGTCCAAGTTCCATTGCGTAATCAACCAAAGCATTGTGCAAGCGTCCTGAGGCAAAAGAAAAACGAACATCATACTTTTTAAGTTCGTGAACTAGTTCAATAGTTTCTTTGCCAATTTCCGCATATTTATTTAATAATGTTCCGTCTAAATCGAAAACAACTAATTCTATTTTTTTTAATCTATTTTTATCAATCATATTTTTCTGAGGTATATTAAAAATAGTTATTTAATTTCTTTATTGTTATTAGATAAGAATGATAAAAAAGTTCCAATTATTAAAGTAGCTAAAACTCCAATAATAGTAAACCACGTCCAAGCAACAAGTTTTAGAGCAATTACCGCAATCATAACAAAAATTCCGGAAGTAAAACCTGCCAAAGCATCTTCTTGTGTAGCCTTTTTAACAAGCAAACCTAACATAAAAGTTCCTAACAATCCGCCGTAAGTAAACGAAGCAATACTTAAAGCAAGTTCTACAACTGTTTGTGGTGAATTCATAAAGAATATTGCTGCTCCAATCAACATTATCGCCCACATTACCGTAAACATTCTGGATACTTTTAAATCTCTTTTTGGATCTTTTGTTTTTCTAAAAGGATAATATAAATCCAACATAGTAGAAGAAGACAGCGCACTTATTGAACCGGCTAAGGTTGACATAGCTGCTGCAAATAATCCGGCTATTATAATACCGGAAAACGGAGAGGGCATATTTTCAATTATAAATTTAGGAAAAACTTCATCGGAACGTAAATCCAAATTTCCAAAATATGCATAGAGTGCAACACCAACAAGTAAAAATACAATCATTTGTAAAATTACCAATATACCGCTTCCAATAATTGCTTTTTGAGCTTTCTTTAGGTTTTTAGTTGTCAGTAATCTTTGTACAATCAATTGATCTGTTCCGTGAGAAGCCATTGAAAGAAAAGCTCCACCTAATATTCCACTGATAAGTGTGTAAGGTTGCGCAAAGAAATCGGCAACACTATTACCAAAATTCAGATTAATAACGCTCAATTTGTTTTCAGGTTGTGCCGCTTGTATTAAAGTTGTAAAGCCATCCGGTAAATAATGATATATAAGAAAATATCCTGCAAGTAATGCACCGCCTAGATAAATCAGCATCAGAAAAACATCTACCCAAATAATTCCCTTAACACCACCGGTAATTGTATAGAACAATGTAAATACAGCTATTATTATTATTGCTGTCGGATAATCAATTCCCAACATAAGTTTTAATGGAATTGCCGTAGCAAAAAGTCTAACTCCATCAGCAGCTGTACGTGTAAATAAAAATACTACCGAAGCAAAAGATCGGGTTTTATGTCCGAATCTATTTTCTAAATAAGAATAAGCTGTATTTAATTCTCCGGAAAAATATGCAGGAAGAAAATATTTGGCAATAATTATTCTGCCGATTAAATATCCGAATGTGACTTGTAAAAAATTTAAATTTGTTAAATAAGCTAAACCCGGAATTGAAATAAAAGTTAAAGTACTGGTTTCCGCAGCAACAATAGAAAAACAAACTGCCCACCAAGGAACAGATTTTGAACCGAGGAAATAATCTTCGGCGGAATTTTGTTTGCCACCTTTAAAAACTCCAAATAAAGCAACTCCAACTAAAAAGAATATAATTATTCCATAATCTACAGTTCTATCCATATTTATAAATCCTATATAGTTTTTAATTCATCAATTGCATCTTGAACGGTTTCTTTTATTGGTAATACACGATCCAATTGCGAAATTTCAATTAAAGTTCTTACACTTTTTTGCGGTGAGGCTAATCTGATGTGCCCATTATTGGTTTGTAATATTCTAAAAGATAGCAATATTGCACTTAAACCTGAACTATCACAATACTCTATATCAGATAAATCAAAGACAAGTTTATTAACGTCTTCTGCTGTAAGAAGTATTGTTAGTTCAGCTTTAACTAAGCCGGAAATTGAAGCATCGAAAGATTTTTCTTTTAATTTGAAGATTGCTACACCATCTTCACTTTTAAATTCAAAGTTTATATTTTCATTCATAATAATAGTTAAATAAAATTTTCAGAAGTTTCTAAAACATCCTTAACGAATTTAATAAATTTCTATAAGATATTTCAGAATTTAATTTGGAATTAATTATTTGAAAATTATATAAATTTTCAATCTCATTTTTTTTAAATCCTACTTTGTATTTGGCTTTAACTAAACTTGTAACTCCATTGATAAATAAATTTTCATTTCGTTCCAAATCTATAAGAACATCAAAATTGTATTTTGATAATTCAGCAATAAATTGCCTGTTGGGTAAACCGAATTTAGAAACATCATTTATTCCATATTCTATTATATTAAAATTATTCGTTAAGTTAACTAAATTTCTTTTTATATCGTTAATAAGTATTGTAACGTTTTTTTTATGAATTGAAAAGTATTTTGCAACATCAATACCGTTTTGGAAATCAATATCATTAGCCGGAAATACTATTAAGTAATCATGCGCAGTAGTAACAAATTGATTAAAATTTGATTCATTTAATTTTTTAATCATTGTTTTTCTGAGTAAAAAGTAACCTATTTTCTTTTTTAGATTTTCAAACAATTTTATTGTTTTCCTATAAGTTTTTCAAATTCGGTTTCGTTAATAATTTTCACATTTAATTTTTTTGCTTTGTCAATTTTGGAACCCGGTTTTTCTCCCGCTAAAACATAGGTTGTTTTTTTACTTACCGATGATGAAACTTTACCGCCTCTTTTCTCAATTTCCGCTTTTGCTTCTTCACGACTATAATTATCAAGAGTTCCGGTTAGTACAAATGTTGTATTGCTTAAACTATTATCCGCATTTTCATTTTCTTCAATCTCAAATTTTAATCCGGCTATTTTTAATTTTTCTATAATCTCTAAATTTTCACTTTTAGAAAAATAATCTTTTAAGCTTTGTGCTATACTTGGTCCAATTTCCGGAATTTCTTCTATTTTCTCTTTAGACGAAGTAATAATTTTATCTATATTTTTTAATTCTTTTACAAGTTTTTTTGCAACACCTGTACCAACATATCTAATTCCCAAAGCAAACAAAACACGTTCAAAAGGTTGCTGTTTACTCTTTTCTATTGCTTCCAAAAGGTTATCAACACTTTTTTCACCAAGTCTTTCAATATCAATCAGTTTATCACGTTTATTTTTTAATTCGTAAATATCGGTAATAGATTTAAGCAATCCTAAATCAACAAACAAACTTACTAAAGATTCCCCCAATCCTTCAATATCCATAGCTCCTCTGGAAGCGAAATGTTCAATTCTTCCTTTAATTTGTGCCGGACATAAATTATTAGTGCAATAAATTGCCACTTCATCTTCCGGTTGAAAGAGTTTTTCTCCGCACACTGGACAAGTTGTTGGAATTATTACTTCTTTGGAATCTTGACTTCTTTTTTCGAGAACAACTTTAACTACTTTGGGTATAACATCTCCACCTTTTTCTATAACAACAATATCACCTTCACGAATATCTTTACGTTTAATTTCATCTTTATTATGCAAAGTTGCTCTGCTAATAGTTGAGCCGGCTAAAAACACGGGTTCTAATTCCGCTACAGGTGTTACTGCTCCTGTTCTACCAACCTGCCAAGTTATTTTATTTAATTTTGTAGTAATTTGTTGTGCTTTGAATTTAAAAGCAATAGCCCACCTTGGGGATTTTGCAACATTGCCCAATTCATTTTGAAATTTTATATTATTTACTTTTATAACAACCCCGTCAATTTCATAGGGTAATTCGTTTCTTTTTTCTTCCCAATAGGAGCAATAGTTTAATACTTCATTTATATTTTTACACAATCTAAAGTTAGTATTAACTTTGAATCCGAGTTTTTTAAGAAATCCTAAATTTTCCAAGTGTGTTTCAAATCTTATCTGCTCGGAATAAAGATAGTAAGTAAAAACATCTAAAGGACGGGCATTAACAATTTTAGGGTCTTGAAGTTTTAGAGTTCCGGCTGTAGAGTTACGCGGATTAGCAAATAATTTTAATCCTTCATTTTTTCTTTGATTATTCAATTTGTTGAATTGTTCAATTTCCATAAATACTTCACCTCTAACTTCAAAAGAAATTGGGGTGTCTGTTTTTACACTTAAAGGAATTGATCTTATAGTTTTTATATTGTTTGTAACATCTTCTCCGGTAAATCCATCGCCTCTTGTAGCCGCACGTTTAAGTTTACTATCTTCGTACAATAAACTTATAGAAACACCATCTATTTTTAGTTCGGTAACATATTCTATATTTTCAGTTATGTTTAATAAATTTTTAATTCTTTTATCAAAATCCAGAAGGTCTTCGCTGTTGTAAGAATTAGCCAAACTAAGCATTGGAATTTGATGTTTTACAGGAAGAAATTCTTTTGTTAAATCCGAACCGACTCTTTGGGTTGGTGAATCCGGTGTAATATATTCGGGATATTTTTGTTCTAATGATTCAAGTTCTTTTAGTAATTTATCATACTCATAATCACTAACTTTACTTTCTGCAAGAACGTAATAATAATAATCGTATTCTCTTATTTTTTCCCGCAGTTCATTAATTTTTTGGTCAACATTAGTTTTCATTTTGCGGAACTACTTTTCTTTTTATGTATTCAATACCGTTTTTTGTAACATTAAATTTTTTAACTCGTCCTTCCGCTTTTTTAAAAAATAATTCTTTTCCATTTAAAAGCAATTTTACTCCGGCAGAATTACCAATATGTACGTAAAATTTTTCATTTGCATATAATTCTTTTTTTATACCGTCATCAATTATAAATTCATTATTTTTTTCCCCGTCAACAACAATTCTCATCCAAGATTTTTCACTTCCGATAATTGTTAATGCCAAATTACCTTTATTTTTATTTATTTCTTTAATAATGGCAGTTTCATTAGATGTTATGTAGGGAGTGTTTTGCTCTTTAGTTCCGTTTACGTTTGTTTTATTTGTGGTTATTCCGGTATTTTTATTTTCTACTTTTTGTTCTGTCGGTTCTTCTTGAGATTTAAGTACTTCGGCAAAAGGTTTTTCTTTTACATTATTTACAGATTTTTCACTTAAAAAAGAATCATAAATAAAATATATAAAAATCAACATTACAACCGCAGCAAAAATATAGTAGATTGAATAACCGGATTTTTCCCGTGTTTTTTCCGGTTTTTGGTTGTCTAAATCTTCTGAAATAAACTGTGGTTTACTTTTCGGAATTTCAGTTGTTTTTTTCTCTTGCTCCGGTTCTTCATTCTTCTCTTCATAAAGTTTGCCGCTTTTTGCTAATTTATATTTTTCCAGTGTTTCATTTCCGTTAAGTCCAATATATTCTGCATATTCTTTCAAGAAAGCTCTGATATAAACATCCGGCATAACAGAAAAATTTGCTGTTTCAATTGCTTTAAGATATTTTATATCAATTCTGGTTTTGTTAAAAATTTGCTCAAGCTTAATTTTCTTTTTTTCTCTAACACTTTTTAATTCATTGGAGAATTTTTTTAATGTTTCATTGTCCATTTTTTGAAATCCTTTTAAGATTTTCTAATGATTTTAGCGGCAAATGCACCATCTATATTATGCTTGTTCGGATATGTTTGTACGCATCCGTTTTCATCAATTACGGAAGCATCAACTTCTCCTTTAACATTTAGTAATTCAAAATTAGAATGCTTACTTAAAAATTTATTTACAACTTCAATATTTTCTTCAGGCTCAATTGTACAAGTACTGTAAACAATTACTCCGTTTTCTTTAACTAACTCGGAAGCTTTGGTCAGTAATTCTAATTGTAGTTTGTTTAATTTTCTAATGTCACTTAAATCTTTTTTCCATTTGATATCCGGCTTTTTGGTAAGTGTTCCTAATCCCGTACAAGGAACATCAGCTAAAACTTTATCAAATCCGGTTTCATTAAATTCCAAAGCATCTTTAGCTAAAGTACGAACATTTTTAATTCCCAAACGCTCAATATTTTTATTAAAAACATGTAAACGGCTTTCAAATTTATCTAAAGCAACTATTTCACCTTCATTCTTCATGGCATCGGCAATAAAAGAAGTTTTACCACCCGGGGCAGCACACAAATCCAGCACTTTCATACCGGGTTTAGCGTCTAAAAGTTTGCAGGAAAACCCTGTGCTTTCATCCTGTAAAGAAAAATAACCTTTTTTGAAATATTCCCAGTTAGTAATATTTGTTATGGAGCTTAGTTGTAAATAATCTTTGATGAATTTACCTTCCGTATAGTTTAATCCAACTTTTTTAAGCAATTCTTTTAATTCCGCAGAATTTGTTTTAAGATTGTTAATTCTTAAAGTATGTTTGGGTCTTTTGTTATTGGCTATTAATAATTGTTCGGTAAATTCTCTTCCGAAACGTTTTAACCATCGCTTTACTAACCAATATGGATGTGAATAATAGGCGCTTAAATAATTTATGGTATCTTTTTCCGCATCAGGATATCGTATTGAATTGCGATTTCTAATAATGTTTCTTAAAACAGCGTTAGTCAAATTTGCCGATTTTTCGCCTTGCAGTTTTTTAACAAATTCTACAGATTCATTTACGGCAGCATAATGGGGAACTCTTTCTAAAAATAAAATTTGATAAAGAGCAACTCGCATCGAATTTTTTACATTAGGAATACATTTGGAGAATTGTCCTTTATAAAATCCATTTAGTATCCAATCAATTCGTCCTAACCATCTAATTACACCATGAACTATTTCAAACAAAAGAGCTTTGTCTTCACTAATTAAATCCGAATTTTTGAGTTCAATTTCTAATAATTTATCTAAATATGCGTCGGTTCTATCTATACGATTAAGTATTTTTACTGCTAAACCACGTACTCCGCTATATAAATTTAATCCGTTAATGTTAGTATTATTTTGCATTTGGTCCTTAAATGTGTGTCGTTATAAAGTAGAAAAGATTTATTTTTATAGTAATTAATTTAATAAAAAGATTCTATAAAAAAAGAACTATAAAGAAAATTATCGAAGCAAGGGGGACTGAAAGGGAAGAACATTAAAACTTTCTCAATTATTCCGTACAAAATAAAAGAGAAAGTTTTAACTTATTTTTTAATACCATATTTTTTATTAAAACGTTCAACTCTACCGGTAGAATCAACTAATTTTTGTTTGCCGGTGAAGAAAGGGTGGCATTCCGAACATATTTCTAATTTAATTTCACTAACAGTAGATCTGGTAGTAAATGTATTACCACAAACACAACTTACATGGCATTCTTGGTATTTTGGATGAATATCTTTTTTCATATCTTTACCTATTAAATTTGAGCTTAGAAATATAAAGATTTATTGAAAAACTTTCAAGAAAAAACAATGATACATTGAATCAGAACTTAAATTTTAAAATGCTTAATTTTCTCCCAAAAATTTTTGAGTTAAATTTTATATAATCTTGCGAATAGCGTAATAAAAAGTCGGATAGGAGGAAGAGTCGCCAATACATTTTGAATTTTTGACTATGAATTGCTGAAATAGATTACAGATACATACTATTTTGAGTTGTTTTATACATATTATGAAAAATTTTACAAATAATTTTAGTAAAAACAGAACATATACAGTAAATGGGATGGTTTATTAATAATTATTTGGTTATTTTACATATTTAATGAAATATTAGTTGAAATAAGAAATGAAAGTAAATG
>JALSNL010000324.1 GCA_026987055.1 Melioribacteraceae bacterium
TTCTTTTTATTTTAGGAATACAATAAACTACGAATAAAAAAGATGCAAAAATTAAATAAAAAAGATTATAAGCATGCCAAAGAAATAAAAAAACTTTTACAAAAGAAATTTGGCAGCATAATAGAAGAAATATATTGTTACGGATCTAAAGTTAAGTATCAAAAAGAAGATGCTGATTTTGATATTCTAATTGTAACATCAAAAAAAATAAATTGGAAAAAACAAAAAGAAATATTTTCAATCCTTTATAACTATGAAATACAAAACAATTTGTTTTTAGATACAAGATATTTTTCTAAAAATGAATTCCATTATCTATTCAGTGAATCTCCATTTGTAAAAAATGTGAAATCTTATGGAGTTGCAATCTAATGCAAAAAACTGATCTTTTAAGTATTGTGAATATGTTTATAGAAATAAAGTTAGTAAAGATATTGGCGGAATATTAAAGCTAGCTTATGAAAACAGAATTGTTTCCGACTATCACGACTTTAGCAAACTTACAAAAACACAAGTGAAAGAGTTTTATAAAGATATGAAAAAATTTGTGAGAACAATTGATAATATAATAGATGAAAAACTAAATAATAAAATTAATATTTCTTGAAAAACTCATTTCAAAAATCTTTTATTCAAATTATGTAAATCTCTTAAAACTTCTTATAAAGCTTACAGATTAATTCTTTATCCATTACAAAGTTTATTGAGACGAATAAATAAATTTTGTACATAATCGGAATATAATTAAATTTGCTTAGAAAGTATTTTAATAAAATTAAAAAGGGAATTAAATGATTATTGTAACGGGCGGCGCCGGATTTATAGGAAGTGCCGTTGTTTGGAGACTTAACCAACTAGGCGAAGATAATATTGTTATTGTTGATAGACTTGGCAAAACGGAAAAATGGAAGAATTTAGTGGGACTAAAATATGCCGATATTTTTCATAAGGAAAATTTTATTGATATGGTTCTGGAAGATGTTGTTCCCTTTCAAGTTGAGGCTATTATTCATCTTGGTGCTTGCTCTTCAACAACTCAAAAAGATGCGGATTATTTGCTGCATAATAATTTCAAATACACACAAGCATTGGCAGAGTTTGCTTTGGAAAAAGGAGCACGATTTATTTATGCTTCCAGCGCCGCAACTTATGGCAACGGTTCAAAAGGTTATGTTGACGATGAAACAAAATTGGATGAACTTCAACCTCTTAATATGTACGGTTATTCAAAGCACATGTTCGATCTTTGGGCCAGGCGGGAAGGAATTGCCGATAAAATTGTAGGACTGAAATATTTTAATGTTTATGGTCCGAATGAATATCATAAAGATGATATGAGAAGTGTTGTACATAAAGCATTCGGACAAATAAAAGAAACCGGCAAAGTTAAATTATTTAAATCGTATAAACCGGAATATAAAGACGGTGAACAAAAACGTGATTTTATTTATGTTAAAGATGTAGTTGATATAACTTTATTCTTTTTACAAAATAAAAACATTAACGGATTGTTCAATGCGGGTACGGGTAAAGCAAGAAGCTGGGTTGATTTGGTGACGGCTTTGTTTAATGCTATGGAGCTTCCTGTAAATATTGAATTTATAGATATGCCGGAAACATTAAAAGGGAAGTATCAATATTTTACTCAAGCAAATATTGATAAACTTAAAAATGCCGGATACGACAAACCCATTGCCGGTATTGAAGAAGGCGTTACCGATTATGTTAAAAATTATTTGATGAAAGAAAGAGGATTGGGAAGTTAAAAATTGAGAAGTTGAAATTTTGAACCGGAGATATCTAAATCATTTCGATATATACCGGAAACAAATTGGTTTTCGGAATTAGAGTCTGACAATTCGAAATATCGAAAAGATTCCGAAAGTTTTCGGAAGTTTGAAAAATCCGAAAACCGCTTTAGTTTTAGTAAAGTATCAAGAATAAGATGGCATCTTTTTGAAAGATGACATCTTTGGAAAGCAAATCCGGGAGACTTGAATTAACGCACTATATTTATTGTTTGGTTTAAATAGCTTTCCAAAGTTCCTATCTCTTAAATGAGATATGAACTTGTTGGTTAATAAAAATAATTTTTTAATACTCAGTGGTCTTTTGAACCTTCTCTTAGTAACTTTGTGCAATACACTTTCCCGAAAGGAGGAACATGAAACTAGCAACATTATGCTACATACAGAAAGATGATAAAACATTAATGCTTTATCGCAATAAAAAAGAAAACGATTACCACGAAGGTAAATGGAACGGACTTGGCGGAAAACTTGAACAAGGCGAAACACCGGAAGAATGCGCTATTCGTGAAGTTTATGAAGAATCCGGCTTAAAAGTTAGCGAGCCGGAAATGAAAGGTTTAATTACTTTTCCTATGTTCGACGGGAAAGATGATTGGTACGTTTGGGTTTTTACATTTAAAAAATTTGAAGGTAAATTAATTGATTCTCCCGAAG
>JALSNL010000325.1 GCA_026987055.1 Melioribacteraceae bacterium
TCTTTAATGGGGTTGGAAATTAAAAAAATAATTGACAATGCCATTGGAAAAAATTTACCGGCAACAATGGTATTCAATTATCCTACTATTGATGCTTTGGCAAATTATATTTTGACCGATGTTTTGAATCTAACTACTGAACATAAAGATGAATCAAGTGAAGATAATTTGAAGACCGAAGAAGATAATATTATTAAAGATATTGAAGATTTAAGCGAAGAAGAAGCTGAAGCTTTACTATTGGAAAAACTTAATTCAAATAATTTGGAAGATTTAGACGAAGAAGATGAATAATAAAGATAAAATAGAAAATCTTTCGCCGTTGAAAAGAGCATTAATAGCTGTAGAAGAAATGCAGCAAAAACTAAAAAAAGTTAATGCCGAAAAAAACGAACCGATTGCTGTAATTGGTTTAAGCGGAAGATTTCCGCAAGCTGATAGTATAGATGAATATTGGAAACTTCTGATTAATAAAGAAGACGGTATAATAGAAGTGCCAAAAGAAAGATGGGATGTTGATGAGTTTTACGATCCTAAACCGAATACTCCGGGTAAAATGATAACACGTTACGGTGGATTCATAAATGATTTTGATAAATTTGATGCACAATTTTTTGGTATTTCTCCAAGAGAAGCTCTGAAAATGGATCCGCAGCAAAGGTTACTTCTTCAAACAACTTGGGAAGCTTTGGAAGATGCGGCTATAAATGCAAATGAATTATCGGGTACTAAAACAGGAGTTTTTATTGGAATTAGTACAAACGATTATTCAATGGTTCAAAATGAATATTCAAATAATGATTACACTATTATTGATGCATATCAAGGCAGTGGAAATGCTTCCAGCATTGCCGCAAACAGATTGTCTTATTTCTTAAATTTACAAGGTCCTAGTCTTTCCGTAGATACAGCTTGCTCTTCTTCTTTGGTATCAACACATCTGGCTTGCCAAAGTTTAAGAAATAAAGAAGCCGATTTGGCAATTGCCGGTGGTGTTGGTCTTATCCTTTCGCCTCATGCATCCATAACATTTTCACAAGCAAATATGTTAGCTCCAAACGGAAGATGCAAAACTTTTGATGCTGATGCCGAAGGTTATGTAAGAGGTGAAGGTGTTGGAATTGTTATTCTGAAAAGACTTTCAGATGCTATTAAGAATAATGATAATATTTTGGCAATAATAAAAAGTTCGGCTGTTAATCAAGATGGTAAAACAAACGGACTTACAGCACCCAACAGTTTATCTCAAGCAGCGGTAATTAAAGAGGCATTAAAAAAAGCAAAACTTTCACCGGAAGATATCGGATTTATTGAAACGCACGGAACCGGCACTATACTTGGCGATCCGATAGAAATTCAAGCACTTGGAATGGTAATGAAAAATAGGACAAAAGACAATCCATGTTATCTTGGTGCTGCAAAAAGTAATATCGGACATCTGGAAGCTGCTGCGGGAATTGCCGGATTGATTAAAACAATTCTAGTATTAAAAAATAAAACTATTCCCCCAAATTTGCATTTCAATAAAATCAATCCGCATATTCCGATTGATGAATTGCCGTTTGTAATTCCAACTAAATCAGTTGAGTGGAATACGGATAAAAAAAAATATGCCGGTGTAAGTTCATTTGGTTTTGGCGGAACAAACGCACATATAATTTTACAAGAAGCAAATATTAAAAAGTATGAACATAATGAAATTGAACGTCCTAAAAATATTCTTTCTCTTTCTGCTTATGAAGAATCTTCATTAAAAGAGCTTTCAAAAAAATATGTTAAATTTATAAATACTAATAGTGCTCTTTCTCTTCATGATATTTGTTATACGGCAAATACCGGACGATATTCATTTCCTGAAAAAATTGCTATTCCATTTGAAACAAAAGATGAGTTGCTTTCAAGCTTAAATGATTTTATCGAAGGAAATGAAAATTATTCAATTATAAGATCAATCGGAAACTTTGAACCGGAAAAGATAGCGTTTCTTTTTACCGGACAGGGTTCCCAATATCCGAATATGGCAAAAGAGCTATATAAAACACAACCCATATTCAAAGAAAATTTAGATTTGTGTTTTAATATTGCTCAAAAATATTTAAGCAAACCGCTTGAAAAAATTATTTTTACCGGTGATAGTAATTCCAATTTAATTGACGAAACCGAATTTACGCAGCCGGCACTTTTTGCAATTGAATATGCTTTTGCCAAAATGTGGATGGCTTGGGGAATTAAACCGGATTATTTAATTGGTCATAGTATCGGTGAATATGTTGCAGCTTGCATTGCGGATGTATTTGAACTTGAAGAAGGTATTAAGTTAACGGCATTGCGCGGAAGACTTATGCAGTCGTTACCTAAAACAGGTTCTATGGCGGTTCTTTTTTCTGATGAAGAGAATGTAAAAAATATTCTTTCAAATGTATCCGGAAAAATTTCTATTGCCGGAATTAATGGTAGGGATAAT
>JALSNL010000326.1 GCA_026987055.1 Melioribacteraceae bacterium
CCTAATCATTTTATTTCTTTTTTCGGATTCCGTCAAAAAAAGCCGGACAGATATTAAAGTTTCTTTTTCTTTAATTGTCGGAACGGGAGTTCCGACACTACAAAAACAATGTAGTTGCGATTCTACAATTTACTTGATTGTCAGTGTAAACAATTCTAAATTCAATTTTTAATTTATTTTATAATCCGCAAGGAATTTATATGTCCGGTAAAATAAGACTAAAAGACTTTCCCCTTACGTTTTGGGTAGCCAATACAATGGAAATTTTTGAACGAATGGCTTGGTACGGTTTCTTCGCTGTTTCTTCGTTATACATAACCGGTGCTGTAAGCAATGGTGGTCTTGGTTTTACCGATGAAGACCGTGGTGTTCTACAAGGTGTTGTAACTTTTTTTCTTTATCTTTTTCCCGTTGTTACCGGTGCTTTGGCAGATAGATACGGATTTAAAAAGATGCTTTATGCTGCTTTTACCGTTATGGTTCCTGCATATTATATGTTAGGTCAGGTTAAAACCTTTCCGACTTTCTTTTTAGCATTTATGTTGGTTGCACTTGGCGCTGCAATGTTCAAACCGGTTATTATCGGTACGGTTTCTAAAGTTACTTCCGATAAAACTTCTTCAATGGCTTTCGGTATTTTTTATATGATGGTAAACATTGGCGGTTTTGTAGGTCCAATTGTTGCCGGAATTGTACGGGCAATTTCTTGGGAATATGTTTTTATTGCCTCTGCAGGATGGATTGCAATTAACTTTATTTTTGTTACACTTTTTTATAAAGAACCAACCTCGGAAGCTGCCTCTGCAAATCCGCGTTCACTTAAAAAAGTTCTTACCGATATGGTAGAAGTTTTAGGGAACGGAAGATTTTTCCTTTTTGTTTTCGGATTGCTGACAATATTGGTTATCGGTTCTAAATACACTGCAAACGGCACTGTAACTTGGAACCAAATTGTATTTATATCTTTAACTTGGATTGTTGCAAATGTTATTTACGACATAATTCTAAAAAAAATAAATAACCGGTATTTACACTGGTTCACTTCCCCCATGAAACTTGGTGATTGGAAATTCGGTTTGTTCTTACTTTTGATGTCCGGCTTTTGGACTTCTTTCAATCAAATTTTTTATACGCTTCCTCTCTATATCCGTGATTTTGTAGATACTTCCGATTTAATGTTAACAACTAAATCAATTTTTAATTTTTTTGGTGTATCAAATGAAACTTTTCAAGCTTATTCAAATTCAATGGCAACAGCCGGACAAGTGAATCCTGAATATTTAATTAACTTGAATGCCGGAGCAATTATTTTATTTCAGGTATTCGTATCATATTTAGTTTCGCGTTTAAAACCATTTACTACTATTTTTTACGGAACACTTATAACCGTTGTTAGTTTTTCAATTTTAATTTTCGGTACAGTGGGCTGGATAGTTGTATTAGGAATTATTGTTTTTTCATTCGGTGAAATGATGGCAAGTCCGAAATCGAAAGAATACACAGGAAAAATTGCTCCGCCTGATAAAGTTGCACTTTACATGGGATATTTTTATTGGTGTGTTGCACTCGGTAATTTATTCGGCGGAATACTTTCCGGACAACTTTACGCAGCATTTGCCAGAGATATGCAACGACCGGATTTAATGTGGTTGGTGTTTGCAATTATTGCACTTGGCAGCGCAATACTTGTGTTTTTGTATGATAAATTTATTTTGAGTGAACGTTAAAAATATTCACAAATAAAAGTCCCTTGCAAACTATAGGATTTAACTCACAAGGGATTTTTATTGAAGGGGGAATTATTACAAGATTTTTTAATCTTTAAAATAATTGTTGAGAGGTTTTCTAAAATTTTCAACTGATTTTAACAAAACAACATATACAAATCCTAGTAGAGCTAAATAGAAATCACTTTTTTCAATTGAAAAAAATTTATCACCTATTATAAAATAATTAAGTAATTTGGCAGCAACAATTATAGTAAAAAACAATAAAAATCCATCTATCCCGTGCTTAAGAATTTTCATTTTTCAATCCTATTTTAATAAAGTTAAACAAATATTACTGCAATAATTGCTACTGAAAAAATTACTAACAATATCATCCTCAATATTTTTTCTGCTCTTTTGTTTTCTTGGTAAGATAGGTATTCGTAACGCATTTTTACTCCTTAAAAATATTAGTTTTTTATTTTCTCCCTTTTGCTTTTATCCTCATAAGCACAAAAAATAAAAACTAACTTCCTTAGGAATTTTTATTTGTCCTCCATTGTTAAACTTTTTTACTAATAATTAGTAATGAATATAATTATTCAATTTTACTTTGTAAATACCCATTAATAGGTATATCTTAAATTGAACTGTTGTTTAGAAAATCCTCTCATGCCTTATATTATTACATAAATAGTACCAATTTATAAATTTATGATTTTACACCATTTTCCAATATTTTTTAATATTT
>JALSNL010000327.1 GCA_026987055.1 Melioribacteraceae bacterium
TAATGTTTCTAATTTATTGAAAGATGAAAATAATATTTTAATTGAGATTGGTCCCGGTTCAACTTTGGCATCGTTGGCAAAACTTAATCATCAGGCAAGCGGAAGAACAATTATTAATACTGTAAAACATCCTAAACAATCCTTAAACGATGAAGAAATATTATTAAATGCAATTGGCAATTTATGGTTAAGCGGTGTAAAAATTGATTGGATGAAATTCTATACTAATCAACCTCCACGTATTCATTTGCCTACTTACGCTTTTGATAAAAAAAGATATTGGATAAGCGTTGGAAAATCAAAGTTCAATCAACACAAAAGAAATCCGAATAGGAATAATGTTGAAAATTGGTTTTATGAAATATCGTGGAAAAGAAAATCGTTAGTTCATTCGGGGAAAAATTTTTCCAATATTTTGATTTTTGAAAATAGAACAAATCCGATAGCAGAATATTTTGATAAGAATAATAGAAATATATTTAAAGTTTTTTTAGGTGCTAAGTATAAACAAATAAATGATAATATATTTGAAATTTCAAATTCACTAAATGATTACCAACAATTATTTGATAAGCTAAATGAAATTAAATTTATTCCCGAAAAAATAATTCATAATTGGACCAACAAAAAAATTAGGGATGAGGATTTTAATGAACATCAAAAATGTGGATTTTTAAGTTTGATGAATTTAGCAAAAACAATATTAAACAAAAATATTGAAGATGATATTCAATTGGATATTATAACTTCAAATATATTTGATATAACCGGAAACGAAAACATTATTCCTTCGAAAGCAACTATAATAGGTGCGGCAAAAGTTATAAATCAAGAAGTAAAGAATATCCGAACAAAAATTATTGATATTAAAAATGATGATAAAGAGAATAAAGAAAATCTGATAAATGAAATTTGTTCCGGTGAAAATCAAATTGCCGTTGCCCTACGAGGCAAATACCGTTGGGTGAATATTTTAGAAGAATTAACTATCGGAAAGGATAAAGATAATTTATTGTTAAAAGAAAACGGTGTTTATTTAATTACCGGCGGCTTGGGTAGAATAGGTTTAACGTTCGCACAGCATCTTGCTGAGAATTACAAAGCTAAAATTGTTCTTATAGATAGATTTGAAATTCCGCCTAAAGAAGAATGGGAAAAATATATTCAAGATAATGATGACAGTATTACACCGAGAATAAAAAATCTTATTTCCATTTCTGAAAAAGGAACCGAAGTTTTAGTATTAAAAGCCGATGTTGAAAAAGAAAATGAGTTACGTACTGCAATAGAAACCGTAATTAAAAAATTCAAAAAAATAAACGGTGTAATTCACGCAGCCGGTTTGGTTGGCAATGATACGGTAAATTTAATTTCCGATTTTAGTGAAGAAAACTTTATAAAACAAAGCTCCCCCAAAATTAAAGGAACAATTAACTTGGCAACGGTTCTGGATGGTGTTGATTTGGATTTTGTCATGATTCAATCTTCTCTTGCTTCTGTCTTAGGCGGATTAGGATTTGCAAGTTATTCTGCCGTAAACAATTTTATTGATGCCTTTGTTACAATGAAAGCAAAAAAGAATTATATAAAATGGATAAGCTTAAATTGGGACGCTTGGAATTTTAATTCCTCTAACGAAAAAGGAATAACACCGTTACAAGGAAATGAAATTTTAGATACAGTAATAAGAAAAGATTCGCCAAATCAAATTGTAATTTCAATTGATGATATACACGAAAGCATTGATAAATGGTTGCTTCACGCTAACAACGAAGAAAACGAACTCGAAGAAAACACCGATAAATCGTTACACGAACGTCCTGACTTGGATGTTGAGTATATTGAACCTTCCACGGAATTGGAAAATAAAATATTTGAAGAATGGCAAAAACTACTTGGTATAGAAAAAATTGGAATAAACGATAACTTTTTCGATTTAGGCGGTGATTCGCTGATTGGAACTCAACTTGTTTCAAGAATGAGAAAAACATTCAGTGTGGATATTCCGTTGGTTGCAATATTTGAAAATGCTACTATCAAAGGAATTGCAGATTTGATTGAAAAGAATTCTACTGATAAAAACGAAACGGATGAAATTGCAAGTTTATTAAATGAGCTTGAAAACTTATCCGAAGAAGAAGTACAAAAAAAATTAAATGATAAAAACAAAGGTTAAATGGAATTAAAAGAGCTACTGAAAAATTACCGTAATTTCTCCGACGAAAAGAAAAAACTATTCGATACCTTGCTAAAAGAAAAAGGGATTGAACTTACGGATCATATTATTCTTCCGCAAGAGAGAAACGGAAAACCTATGCCCGCTTCTTTTGCTCAAAGAAGACTCTGGTTTTTGGAACAGTTCGAACCGGGAAGTCCTTTGTATATAATCCCGATTGCCGTTAGAGTAAAAGGAGACTTTAATGAGCAAATATTAAAAGATACGATTCGTAAAATTGTT
>JALSNL010000328.1 GCA_026987055.1 Melioribacteraceae bacterium
ATCCGGATTAAAAGTATATGCATAACCAAAACCATATTTTTCAAGATAGGAAAGTTTGGTTTTATAAGTTTGAACCGTATCGCCAATAATAAATTCAGCTCTGGAATTAAATATAAAATTTTGAAAAATACCGGGAGAATAACGAACATATAAATAATGTTTATCTATTTTTTTACCTAAAGCAAATGCATTAAGATTCATATTTTTATTCTTACCAAAAATACTTTTTGTAGAAATTGATAATTCCCATTCTTTACTTTGGCTATAATTTGGAATATTAGACTCTAAAGAATTTAACCTAAAATTAGAATTTTTTAGATTTCCTATAATTCCAAAATTATCCAGCGATTGCTGAGCATATATATGATTAATGCTTAACATTATTATTCCTATCAGAAACAGTTTACTATTTCTTTTAAAAAACAATCCAAATGTTGTGAATACTTTGAGAAGCAAAATAGATATCACCTAATCTACTTGTAGAATTTGATTTTCTAATTTTTCTGATAAAAGAAAAGACAATTGCATCATAATCTCGTTCCAATATCTTTTTAATAAACGAATTCGGAATTACAAAACTATTATCTTTAAGATTTTTTATTCTAAATAAAGGAATTAATTCTTTTCTGTTTTTCAGAATTCCACCAACAATAATTTCGTCTGTCCCTAAAGAACCTTTGTTCCAATCAAGATTGATTCTTAAATTATTTTTTTCTTTGCTGCCGGTTATTTTAATTTTACCTACAATTTCTTCAGGTAATTTAACAGTTAGCTCTGTTAATTTATCGAACCGGTTTCTAAATAAAACTTTAATATTATTTCCGTATGGTAATCTATTTACAGATGGAATTTTTGCAGGTCCGTAACTAATTACATGTTTTACACCAAGCAGTGTATCCTTTATTTGATAATTTTCTCTGTACTTTAGATAAAAAGGAACAATTTTAGCAGTATCTATTCCAAAGCGTACTTTACCAAATTCTAAAGTTTTATATCCTATTAATCTTTTAATATTTCCGGAATTTATGTAAACCGGTTTTGTGGTATCAAAGAAAACAGCCTCGCCATAACCTTTATAATACGTTTTGCCTTTTATGGTATTTTTAATTCCACTTAAACTTATTACCGATTTTTTAACAGGAATCGGATTTGTTATTCCCGTAGAATCATAACCGGTAATTACAAAAGAATCCGGCTGCGGGTTAATAATATCAACACTTACTTCATCATTGTTATTCACCAATTCCGTTGGTGCGGGATCATCACAGCTAATTACAATAATGATAAAAATAAGTATTACAATATTTTTAATTAAGTTATTCATTTTTACTACATATAATAAAAGGCAAAATAAAAAAATTCAAGTTAAAACGGTTTCTATTTTAAACTAATCTCAAAAAATTTTAAAGTATTTTTACAACCCTTCAAAGTTTTTTCTTTGAAGGGTTGAACAATAATTATTTTACAACGTAAGGCATTCCCCATGAATTTGATTCTACCGGAGCTTCACTATCCTTTATTACTTGATAAGGATATGCATTAACAACCGCATGACGAAATCCTCTTGCTTGATGTATTCTCCATTCTGCTTCGTATAATCTATTATAATAAGTTCCATCAAATTCTTCTCTTTTTAGGGTAAATCTTTTTTTAGCTCTTTTCATTTTATTACTTCTTAAAGCACCGTAAGTTAAAGTTACAAAATCTTTATCCGGATAAACACTTTGTAATTCAACTTGAACCGTTACATTTTGAAATTGGGAAAGTATAGGAATACTTCTTCTTAAACTTGGACCGCGTGATAAAAAATATTCATTCGGATTTTCAATATTTATGCTCTCTCCGTTTGGCAAAAATATTGTCATGCTTTTTATTGCAATATTTTCCGTTAGCGTTCCGCCTTCGGCTAAAGAAACCGCACTAATTTTCCAATTCTTCATCGGATTTCTTGAATTGTCTTTTTTAACAAAAATAATTTTTCTGGTTACGGTTGTAGTAAAAGATTTTTCATAAACATTAAAATCAGTACTATCTAAATTTCCGGTTAAAGAATCTGTTGATGCTACAATAAAAAGTACACCTTCAAATGTTTTGGTTAATGTACCGTAAGCAGTATCTCCCTCAAATACTACATTCAGATTTTTTTCAACCAATCGCATTTTTTGACCAACTCTTACCGGAAATATTTCCGAAGCGGTTTTCCCGAGTACAAAACTCATTGCTTGATCTTCATTATAATTCGGTTCAAAAGACTCAATGGCTTCATCTTCATCAACAATTTTTTCTAAAGCTGCTTGATCCGTTGTTACTTGTTCTTCGGGTAATGTTAATGAATTTTCTTCGTTACAAGCTACCGTACTTATTAACAATAATGAAATGGTTAATAAAATATGCGTAAGTGATTTTAAGTATTTCATTTTTCTCTCCTTTTTGTTTTTTTTGAAAATTATTCGA
>JALSNL010000329.1 GCA_026987055.1 Melioribacteraceae bacterium
CCGTTAAAATACACGGAATCAACATAGCTTGTCCGCCTTATTTTTGGCGGAACAATATTTAATGGGAACGTTTTGATTCTCGCATCTTGCGTCTCACGTCTCACGTTTTACCTTTTCTGCATTATCAATTTTTTTTTCACAAACAAGAATGTCTGTTGTACAAGTTCCGTATAGAAGACATTCCTATCTGCGTATGTTTATATATATTAAAATTATTTTGTGTAAATCTTATACAACACCGGCACAACAATAAGTGTTAAAAATGTTGAGGCAATTAATCCGCCGATAATTGCCCAGCCCATTGGTGCCCACATTGTTCCACCTCCAAGTGTTAATGGTAATAAACCGCCAATGGTTGTTCCTGTTGTCAAAATTATTGGAATAAATCTTACTTCACCGGCAGTTTTAACAGCTTCTATAACCGACTTCCCTTCTGCTCTTAATTGGTTTGAATAATCAACAAGTATAATTGAATTGTTTACTACAATTCCCACAAGACTTGTTAAACCGACAAAGGCTGTAAATGAAAAAGTATTACCCGTAATTAATAATGCAATTATCGATCCGATTATTGCCAAAGGAATTGCGGAAAACACAATCAGCGGTTGTTTATATGAACGAAATTGCAAAACCAAAACTCCAAAGATGCCAACAATAGCTATTATTAGGGCTTTAGCCATTCCTCCAAAAGATCTTTGCTGACTTTCCAATTCTCCAGAGACATAATATGTATATCCTTTGGGGAAAGAATATTTTTTAATCTTATCCAGAATTTTATTCGTTACCTCATTTACAGAATAACCGGCTTTTACATCGGCTGTAAGTGTAACTGTTCTATTTAAATCATAGTGACTAATAGAAAGCGGTGTAGATTTAAATTCAATTGTTGCCAATTGTTTTAACGGAATTGATACTCCTTTAACAGATGTAACATAGATTTTATCAAATTTTTTAATTTCCGAAATATGTTCAGGTTTTCCTCTAACCACAATATTATATTCTTTGCCTTCTTCATCTCTATATTTTGAAACGATTAGTCCGGTTATAGATGCTCTAATTGCTTTATCAATGTCTAAAAGCGGAACGCCATACATTGCTGCTTTTGCTCTATTAATTTTCACTTGTAAATCTGCTTTTGTTGTGCTAAGCGGATTGTAAATATTTACAGTTCCCTTTGTTTCCGTAAAATATTTTTCAATATCCGAAGAAATATTTTTAAGTGTTTTTAAATTATCACCTAATATTTTAATTGCTATTGGCGCTTCTATTGGCGGACCTTGAATAAAATCTTTTACATCAATTTTTGCTCCCGGATAGTCTTTGAATTCCGTTCTCAATTCGTTCAAGAAATTATTGAAAGGTTCATATTCAAATTTTTCCAATTCAACTAATATTTGTGCATGGTTTGTTGCATTTCGTTTTGACAAAACATTATAATATATCCTTGGATTTCCATGCCCAACGTTTGCCGCATAAGAAATAATTTCTTCTTTTTTACTTAAGACACTTTCAACATATTTAGTAACTTTATCGGTCTTGTCAAGATTTGAACCTTCCGGTAAATTTATATCAATCATAAATTGCGGTTTTTCTGCTTTCGGGAAAAAACTAATTCCTATAAATGGAAATAATCCAAGACTTAACAAAAAAACTAAAACGGATGCGCTCAAAATAATTTTAGGATGTTCAATTGCATAAGCTAATCTTTTTCTATAATTACCTTGTATAATTTTATTCATCCACTTTCTCATTCTGCTTTCGTGATTTATAGAAGAATCGGTAAAAAAGTTTTTTGATAGATACGGTGTTAGCGTAACGGAAACCCATAGCGAAGCAACAAGCGTAAAGATTACCGTCAAGGGCATACTTCTAATAAAATCTCCGGTAATATCCTGCATTAACATCATTGGTACAAAAGCAAGAACCGTGGTAACTGTTGAACTTGTAACAGCCCAAGCAATTTGAGATGTTCCTTTAATTGCAGCTTCTGTTTTGGAATAACCAAGTTTCATAAATCTGGCAATGTTTTCGGTAACTACAATTGCGTTATCAACAAGTAAACCAAGCGCAATAACCAAACCGGCAATTGACATTTGCTGCAATCCGTAATTACTTAAGTCTAAAAATCCAATTCCAATTAAAATGGAAATAGGAATTACAACCATAACAATTAATGATGCTCTGAATCCGACAGCTAGAATTACTATTAATCCTACAAGTAATAAACCTTGTAAAAGATTTATAAAAAATCCGTTTAATCTTGAATCAACACTTTTTGACTGATCAAAAACCGTTGCAACCGAAATATTTTTTGGTAAATTATTTTTGAATAATTGTATTTTATTCTTGAGAGCGTCCATAATTGAAAAAATATTTGTACCGTTTTTCTGTGTAACCGTGATGTAAATTGCTCTTTTGTTATTAAATCTTGCTATATACTTTTGATCTTCGT
>JALSNL010000330.1 GCA_026987055.1 Melioribacteraceae bacterium
TTTTTATCCAAAATTGTATTTTTAATAACTATAGTTTGTTCAGTATTGCTTTTGTTTTTAAGAATACTTTTTATTTTTACAATAGCTTCTTTTGCGGAAATTTTCGGAGTTGAAATAAAAGTTTGCGAAATATTAATATTATTTTTAATCTCTATCCAAACATCTCTGTAAATTCCGCCGTAAATAGCATAATCCGAACTGTTCGGAAATTTTCCGAATGGTTCATACATCCAAGGAGCTATTGTACTGTCATTTTTATTACTGACTTTAACGGCAAGCAAATTTTCTTTATCAAACAAAACATTATTTGTTATGTTAAATGTGAAAGCGGTATAACCTCCTTTATGTTTTCCAATAAATTTTCCGTTTAACCAAACCTCTGCCATCAAACTTGCAGCTTCAAATTTTATTTGTATTTGTTTGTTTTTATATTTTTTATCCAATGTAAAATTTACTCT
Source organism: Melioribacteraceae bacterium (assembly GCA_026987055.1). Taxonomy (GTDB): domain Bacteria; phylum Bacteroidota; class Ignavibacteria; order Ignavibacteriales; family Melioribacteraceae; genus JALSNL01. The sequence goes on from JALSNL010000330.1 coordinate 459, forward strand.
GTACCACGCAGGTCCCATATACATATTAGGTCCGGTAAAAACATCAAAATTAACACCATCTATTCCGCCGTTCCAATCATGGGGAATGCTAACATTCAACCAATTGGAATCATTATATCCAGGTTTCATAGCGTCAACAACATTTTGCTTTTTAAAACGCCAGTTGTTCTTATTTATTGAAAACTTTAATCCGGTAAAACTATTATCTTTTGTACACTTGGTAAAAGTTGTAACAAAAATAACGAGAAAGATTATTTTGATATATCTATATAGTTTAACATACATGTAACTTACTCTTCTTTGCTTCCAGTTAACTTGAAATTTGTTTTTAATAAATCTTTATCATTTGCCGAACTACCTACAAATAGTTCAAAATCACCGGGTTCTGTGTTATATTGCATATTTATATCATAAAATTTCAAGTCTTCAGAAGTAAGTTCAAAATTTATTTTTTTTGTTTCTCCCGGAATAAATTCTACTTTCTTAAATCTCTTAAGCTCTTTAACCGGTCTTGTTACACTTGCATACAAGTCTCTAATATAAAGCTGAATTGTTTCTTTAGCTTTATATTTACCGGTGTTTGCAACTGTTACAGATACTTTTAATGTATCATTAAAATCAATATTTTTTTTCGATAGAGTTAAATCGGAATAGTTAAAACTTGAGTAAGACTCTCCGTAGCCAAAATAGTAAGCCGGTGTAAAATCAACATCCAAATAATAGCTGGCAAATCCTTCAGGGTTTTCCGGTGTTCCAAGCGTACGCCCTAATTGATTTGCAGATGGAGGTCTTCCTGTATTTTTGTGATTATAATAGATCGGAACTTGTCCAACTGTTCTGGGAAAAGTTACAGGTAATTTACCGGAAGGTGATGTTTTACCAAAGATAATATCAGAGATTGCTTCTCCACCCATCGTACCCGGATGCCATGCGTATAAAATGCTATTTACTTTATCAGTTATATTTCCAAAAGTTAATGGTCGTCCTGCCATAATTATTAGAACTAATGGTTTGCCTAATTTGGAAAGTTCTGTAATTAAATCTTCTTGATTTCCAGGTAAATTTATAAACGCTCTTGAATGAGTTTCTCCTGAAAGGTTAGCATCTTCACCCAAAAATAGCAGAGCAGCATCTGATTGTTTAACTGCATCTATTGCATTTTGAAAATATTTTGTATCGTTACTTCTGCAAGTAGCCATAGCTTTGACATATTTAATTTTTATAGTTTCTCCAAACTCTTTAGTAATAGCAGTTAATGGTGTTATGGTATTTTTTGCCTTTCCATCAAGTGTCCATGTTCCCAGTTGATCTTTAGGAGCATCTGCAAGAGGTCCTATTATTGCAAGACTTTTTAAAGATTTTGTTTTTAGCGGCAGGGTTTGGTTTTTATTTTGTAGCATCACAACACTTTCCGTAGCTATTTCTTTTGCTATTGCTTTATTTGTTTTACATAAAATTGTAGATTCTTCGAAATTTCTAATGTAAGGATTTTCAAAAAGACCCAACTTAAATTTAATCCGCAATATTCCGGCAACCAATTCATCAATCCACTGTGTACTGATTTTACCGCTTTCCACTAATTGTTTTAAGTATTTAGTATAATTTTCAGAAACCATCTCCATGTTAACACCGGCATTAACAGCTTTTAACGCAGCTTCTTTACCGTCTTTGGCAAATCCATGTTTAATTAATTCATCCACAGAAGTCCAATCACTTACAACAAACCCGTCGAATTTCCATTCATCTCTTAAAATAGTTTTGAGTGTAAAGCTATTTCCGGTGGTAGGTACTCCATTAAGATCATTAAAAGCACTCATTAAAGTTGCAACACCGGCTTTAACTACAGCATGAAAAGGTTTAAGGTAAACATCACGTAATTCTCTTTCGGGTATTAAAGTTGTATTGTAATCTTTGCCTCCTTCGGCGGCACCATAACCAACATAATGTTTTGCACATGCAGCAATTGTATTTGCAGACTTAAGGTCGTTACCCTGAAATCCCTTTACCATTGCTGACCCAATAATACTAGCTAAATAGGGATCTTCGCCGCAAGATTCTGCTATTCTTCCCCACCTGGGATCTCTGGCAATATCTATCATCGGGGCAAAAGTCCAGTGAATTCCATCTTCAGCAGCTTCCCGTGCAGAAATTTCTGTTCCTCTTTTTACCAAATCCGGATTCCATGTAGAAGCTTGTCCTAATGGAATTGGGAGCACTGTTTTATAACCGTGAATTACATCTCTACCAAAAATAAGAGGAATACCCAGTCGTGATTTTTCAACCGCAGCTTTTTGAAGTTTAATTTTATCTTGTTTATTTCCGGCATTTAAGAAAGAGCCTACTTTCCCTTTTGCAACAGTATCAATTACTTTACTATTCATTTGCCAAAGATTTAATTGCTGCATTTGCCCAATCTTTTCTTCCAAGGTCATTTTACTTATCAAGTCAGAAATTCTTAGTTCTATATCAGCATTTGCATTTTTATATGTTTGAGCTAAAAAATGGTTGGAAATAAAAAAAACAAAAAACAAAAATAACTTAACACGATACTGCATTATTCCCTCTTTTTAATTTTATATCATTATATAATAACAATAACTATACCATTATTAAAAGCTTGAAAATTAGTTGAATTAAGTATTTTATTTTATGACTATCAAAAGTTATTATTAAAATAATAACATGCATTATTATTTTAATAATAATTTGAAAATTAAAATATTATATTTAACTGTAGGAGCTTATCACAAAGGATAGAAATAATAGACAATAAGAAAATTACACCTCTTAAATTTCATAAAAAATGGTTAATGAAAAATATAAAAGATAGTATTTTATTTTAAGCCAAGTTCTTTACACATTCTGTAATAATTCGGTGGAGCTAACCCTAGTTTTTGTGCGGCTTCAGCATCCGAAGATGCGTTTTTTCTAATAAAAAGGAAGTACTCTTTCCTAAATTTTTTCTCCATTTCTTTAAGTGGAATAACTGAATTTTGGTTACTAAAATTAAATATACCATTTGATTTAGTATTAACAAATAATCTATCTACCAAAGATTTATCAACAATTTCTTTAGTAATAACTTCATGTTCGTTCAACAACAAGCGTTGAACAACATTTTTTAACTCTCTGATATTACCGCGCCAATCATAATTTTTTAGATGTAAAATTGCCGCATCTGAAAATTCAGGCATTGCTATTCCCATATCGCTACAATATCTTTTTACAAAATGATTAATTAGCAATGGAATATCTTCAGCTCTGTCTTTTAATGAAGGTATGTGAATTCGTACTACATTTAATCTGTAATATAAATCTTCTCTAAATTTATTTTGATTTACGCGTTCCTCTAAATTTGTATTTGTAGCGGCAATAATTCTTACATCTACTTTAACAACATCCGTTCTTCCTATTTTTTCTATTTCACCATCTTGAATAACACGTAATAGTTTAACTTGAGCCGACAAAGGTAATTCGGATATTTCGTCTAAAAAAATTGTCCCTTTATCGGCAATTTCAAATAATCCTTTTTTCTCGTTTCCGGCTCCGGTAAATGCTCCTTTTTCATAGCCGAATAATTCACTTTCAATTAGTTCCTGCGGTAAACTTCCGCAGTTTATTCTTATAAACTTTTCAAATTTTCTTTTTCCCTTGTAATGAATGTGGTACGCAACCAACTCTTTCCCTGTGCCGGAAGCTCCGTCAATTAGGATATTTAATTCATTAAGTGATAATTTTTCAATTTGAGATTTAAGCGCAATTATTTCTTCCGAATTCCCCACTATTTCTTTTTCATCAAGTATTGTATCTATATTTTGAGATAATTTTTTATTGGAAGCATAAGTTTGTTTTTCCAAAACTCTTTTTTCGAATGCATTAAAAATTGATAAAACAAAGTCCGTAGGTTGATATATATAATTTTCAATATCACCAGGATATTTTGTGCAATACCAAAATGCTCCGGATTCAATAAGAGCATTAGCAAATTTGAAATCCGTTATGTTAATTGTAAGTTTGGTTATTACAATAATCTGAATAGTTGAATCTACTTTTTTTATTTCCTTTATTAAATCTTCACCTTTTATACCGCCGGCAATTTGAAAATCCATTATAACAATACTAAAATAATTTGGTCTTGCTTTAAGTAAATTTAATGCATCGGTACCGTTAGAAACTATTTCCTTTATTTTTATTTTATTATTAAACGGTTCAATTGTATTTAGCACTCTTTTAACATCAAAGTCTTCATCTTCAATAAGTAAAATATTTATATTTACATCTGTGGTCATAGTTTATCCTGCTTGGATTTTAATTAGTAAATAATTTTAAATTCACATCCGCCATTTGATTTATTTTCAACATCTAATTTCCAACCACATCTTTGTGTTGCTATTTGATATGCTATATAACAACCGTAACCTCTGTTTTGACTTTCAAAATTTCTTGTTGATGTATTTTCTAAAAATATTTTTTTTATGCCGTTTTCATTTTTTTTCAAAAGACTCTTTTTAATTCCTATACCGTTATCTACAATTGAAATTATTGATTCATTTTTAGCTGAATTATAATATGTGGAAATTGTAATTATTAAATTTTTTACATTTCCATGGTCAATGCTATTTTGAATCAGAGGTTCTATTAATTCCCAGACAACATATTCGTTTATAGCAACTTCCGGTAGTTTACTATCCAGATTTAATTTAAATGTAAAAATATCTGTCTTCGAAGATATTCTCAAAAATAAATTATTTACAATAAATGTTATAACTTCATTCACATCAGTTTTAAAAATTGGATTTCTTATTGTTTGCACGGGAGGATCGTACCATTTCATATCATAAATAACACGTGATACAAAATTGGAATATTTATATAATTTTTCCTTAACTTCGTTTATATTTTTTTCGTTTAAGCTTTTTAAATCTTCTTTAATAAATCCCATTACTTTTTCTGCTTTATGATGTGTATGATAAATTCGTTTTGTAAAAAGGGATTCTTTTTCGTGCATAATTTTATCTTTAAGATGCCTTTCATGTTCTTCAAATAATAGTTTTTGAGCTTGGTCTCTTTGATTTACCGAGTAAGATGAAATTAAAAACATTGCTATCAATCCTAACAATATTAGTATTGAATATATAATTGCAACTTCATTGTAGCCTGAAAGAATATCTTCCGTAATAAAAGAAAAATTGGGTGTGTTTTTCATATATAAAACACCTAAAAATTCACCGTGCGGAACTAAAGGAACAAGTACATGAAAAGTTTCTTCCGGTTTTTGAATACTGTATATTTGTTCTTGATCTTGTATTATTTTTCTATTTTCTAATAACAGTTTTACTGCATCATTATACTTAGTATCTATTTTTACAGGTTCATGTATTTTTCCATTTAAGTAATTATAGAATACTTTTCCGTCATCTATAACTAAAGGTTTATTATTATAAAATACTATTAAGCAACTTAGTTCAACATCTTGCTCTAATAATTGTTGGCTAAAAATTATATTGAACGATTCAATAATTTTTGTTTTGGATTCTTCTGTAATCTGATCACCTACTTGAATATATTCCATCAGTAATTCTAATGATGTTGTAGATAAATTTGCAATTCTTTCGGCAGATTCTTTCTGATACCAGTCTTGGGTTCTTCTCAGAAAATTTTCTAATGAGGATTTTTGCACTAAAGAAAAAATAATTTGAAAAACTACCAGTATAAAAAGTATAACTGTTATATGCCTTAATTCAAAATGATACTTCTTTAATTTATTTTGTATCTCTTTTTTAAGCATAGTAAATTATTTAATAATAAAAGATTCGGAATAAATATTTTTATTTGCATATTTCAAAGCTTCTTTAACATCCATTTCGCCTTTTATTGCTTTATTAGAATAATAAGAAAATATATCGGATATTTTAGTATAGTCTTTTTTAAAAGGTCTGTGAATTCCTCTTTCTAATAAAGAACTATAAAATAAAATATCAGGATTTTCAGCAATAAAATCTTTATTATGATAGAGTGATTTAATAACCGGTAAAAAACCTGCTTTAGCATATAGAACTTTTTGGGATTCTTCTTTTAGAACAAACTTAATAAATTGTAATGCTTCTTTTTTATGTTTGCTAAATTTTGAAATCATAAAATTCCATCCACCGAAAACAGATACCGGTTTAGTCCCTTTCGGATGTGGTAATGGAACTTTTACAATAAATTTTTCTACATTATACTCTTTGAGCATTTTCTTTTTATCTCTACTAAACCCAGGCCAACCTCTTAAAAACAAACCATTGTTTCTAATATAATATTCCCAAGAATTATTTTCTTTAAAATTTACTACTTCCTTTGGAGACATTTTATATTTATATACTAAATCCACTAAAAACTGTAAAGCTTCTTCAGTAGCTTTATCTTGAAGGTCTATTTTTTTCTTAAATGAATCCGGGGACTTACTTCTAATTAATTCTGTTAAGCTACAAATAAGTCCTTCATAATTATTTGCTTGAAAAATGTAAAATGGGTTTTTATTTTTTTTAAAATTTTTGCTTAGTTTTATAAAATTTTCCCAAGTGATAGAAGCACTTAACTCTTTTTTAATTGCTTGATAATTTGGCAACTGTTTTAATAAATCTTTACGATAATACATTAAAGCAATATCAATATAAAGTGGTAAGGCAACAAGTTTATTTTGATAGTAACAAGACTCCATTGAATATTCCAGTAACTTATTTTCGATGCCATCTAAATCTTGAACATTAAAAGCTTCGCACCATTTTGCAAAACGAGCTACCCAAATTATATCAACAGTAAAAACATCTATCTTATCGCTTTTACTTCTTAGTGATCTTGCTAAAAGTTCCTTCCGTTCATTTGTGCTAAATTTGTTAAAAGGTAAATCAATTGGTTCAACTTTTATTTTACCTTTGTTTTCTTCATTAAATTTATCAATCAGTAATTTATGTGCGGCAGATAAATTATCAGCATATGTAATTATTATTTCTTTTTGTCCACTATGCTTACTTGTTAGTTGCGGATAAATAATTAGAATAAAAAATATTAGAATTACAAAAACAAATAATGCTTGTTGTAAATAATAATTCTTAAACTTTATTTTTAGTATTTCAATAATTCTGTGCATTATTAATTAAATATTACATTTGTTAGAATTCATAAAATATTATACCTTATCTTAAGGTAACTTTTTTATCATTTTAAAATAAGCATTTTTTTTACTATCGATTTTTTGTTAAAACTTATTCTGTAATAGTAAATGCCATTTGCCAGTGACGAACTATCCATTATAATTTTATAGTTACCGGGACTTTGTACTTTATTTACTAGTGTTTTAATTTTCCTTCCAAGTATATCGTATAATTTTAGCTGAACGAGTAAAGATTCCGAATTTTGAACTTGAGGGAGAGAATATTCAATTATAGTTGTTGGGTTAAACGGATTTGGATAATTTTGTTTTAAAATTAATTTATCAGAAAGTTCCGATTTATTATTTTTTACATCTGTTGTTTGATTTTTAAATCCTATTGAATCTAACATTGGGCTAATTTCAGGATTCCGCATAAACAAATTCCATAATAAATTTGTTCTATAATTTTCTATCATTATAATAATTGGTCCTTGATCTATTGCCAAAAAGCTTTTTGCATACCAGTTTTCTTGAACATTAAAAGCATCTGTAAAACCGTAATATTTCCAAATTTTTTCTCCGTAATTTCTATAAAAATTTTTTAGAGCAGACATTGATTCATTTGGTGTATAAGGAAAAGAAGACAATGCTGCAGTTGGAGTAATTGTTCCGTTATCTCTTCCTGCCGCAGGTTCGTGAGCAAGATAGCCCCAAGGATCGTCACTAGCTGTTAAACCCCAAGTATCCTTATTGTAACCGGTAAATCCTTTGGGATTATCTATGCAATATGCTCTGTTAATTAAAGTATGATTTCTATTATTAGTAAAATAATCAGTATAATTATCTCTTTTATTTCTCGGATCAAAACCTAAAAAAGAATAGTGAGCAAAAAACAACGGACCGCCATAATCCCAACCAACATCAAGACGATAGCCGTAAAAAGTTTTCCCGTTTTTGTAGTTAGAACTGCTAGCCCAACCTTTGTAATATAAGCTTGCAGGAATTGCATGAGTTGGCGAAGCAATGGCAAGTAAATATGCTATCATTGTTTCATTAGGACCTTGCAGCTTAAAATTCATTTTCCAATTATAATTAGGAGACCAATGCCAATATAAAAAATTACTGTTTTCTGATTTCCGATACCAGTCCCATTCTACATTCTGCCAAATAGTAGTAATATTTGTTCTTAGGGAATTCTCTATGGATTCATTTTTATTAAAATATTGTTTTGCACAAAGAAGTCCTTGAATTAAAAATGAAGTTTCCACTAAATCACCGCCATTATCATATTTGCTAAATGGAATTACTTTTCCGGTTTCACCATTTATCCAATGTGGGAAAGCACCATGAAATTTATCAGCTGTGTTTAACAAAAAGTCTGTAATTTTTTTTAATCTTTTTGCTCCCTGTTCTCTTGTAATAAATTGTCTCTCAATTCCAACCAAGAGTGCCATTACTCCAAAACCTGTACCGCCGGAAGTACAAATATCATCGGAACCTAATCGCTCGCGTATAAGTCCCGAAATAGGATGACCATAATCCCAAAAATATCTAAAAGTATATTCTTGTACCATATCTAAAAATTGTTCATCCGTCATATCAAACGTGGTGGTTGTTATTTCGTTACTTTTGTCTGATTCAATTAAATTTTTTTTAATGGCAGAAATTTTATAAGAAACTAATGTATTACTCTTTCCGATAAAATCGATGTAATTGTTTTGTTTGGAATCTACAAAAGCAAGTAACCTATAATCATTTCCAAATTTTTTATAAATATTATAACCCGATATATTGCTTCCCGAATTAGGTAACCATTTAAGCTCTACATGTCTTTCATAACCTATAGCGCTAACATTTTTAGGAACAGACGGTTTACTTGTATCTGAGGTTTGATTCGATGTCATTCTTACATCGCCTATGTAAATTGTATGTTCCTTCCCATCGGAGATACTTTGACCTAAAAAGATAGTTTTAATTTTTGTAATATCGGCAGAAGAATGTTTTTCTTTTATTGGTTGTAAGGGAACAGATATTCTTTCCCATATATTTTCGTTTATATTACCATGAAAATTATTTAAAGAAAATTTTTCAGTTTTACGATTGTTTATATCTTCCAAATATATTTGCGGAAGTTCATTGGAAGGGAGATATACATTACTATAGATATAAAATATTATCGAATCCATTATTGTTATATCATGTTCTATCCATCCCTTTTCTGCAATTGCAACCGCCCAGTTTCCGTTTGTGTGAGATGTCCAATTCAATTTCAAACTGTTTGAACCGGAATAACTTAATGTAGTATCTACCGGAATCTTACTATCTCCGGGTCCGACTAAAGTTAACAAACTTGGAGAAGCATAAGTGCCCCAACTATAATCATAATAGTCATTTAATTCACTTTCATTAAAAAAAACAAAATCTTGTGCTAAAACATTTTGAGCCAATAAAAGTATAAGTAAATATATTT
>JALSNL010000331.1 GCA_026987055.1 Melioribacteraceae bacterium
TGTGTTTAATATTAAAGGGAATAAATACAGATTAATTGTAAAAATAAATTTTCAATATCAAATAATATGGTTAAGATTTATTGGTACACACGCTGAATATGATAAAATAAATGCAAATAATATTTAAATTATGAATATAAAACCTATAAAAACAAAAGCTGATTACGAAAAAGCACTCGAAAGGCTTGAAATTATTTTTGATGCCAAAAAAGGCACAAAAGAAGGTGATGAATTAGAAATTTTGTCAATTCTTATCGAAAAATTTGAAAAAGAAAACTTTCCAATTGAGTTGCCTGACCCAATAGAAGCAATCAAATTTAGAATGGAACAATTGGGAATGAAACAAAAAGATTTAGCTGAAATTGTTGGATTTAAAAGTAGGGTCAGCGAAATTCTTAATAAAAAACGAAAATTAACAATTGAAATGATTAGAAATATCAGTCAAAAATTGAATATTCCTTCCGAAGTACTAATACAAAAATATCAATAATTAAAAAAATATACCGCTTTTATATAGCTTATTATCAAGATTATTGGAGCTTAATGACCCTTAATGTAAAATTACTATTTGGTTTTTTAATTACGCTTTTGTTGTTTCTTTTATCATTAAGTTGTGCTTCATACATAAAACGAGATAAAGACAAATATTTTGTTAGCAAATAAGAAAAAATTCCATTCCACAAATAGCACATTTGCAATTCGCACAAACCAACCCGTAAACCAAAAATTGCAAAAGAACTATTTTTTCAGCCCATAATCAAAATGATTCAGATTTATTTTATATTTTTGACAAATGTGTCTAAATAAAATTGACAAAATGGAATCATTTGGAAAATATATCCGACAACTAAGAGAGTCAAAAGGGTTACCGTTAAGAAAAGTTGCAGCTGCTTTGGATGTTGATACTTCAATTTTAAGTAAAATTGAAAGAAATGAGAGAAGAGCAACAAGTGAAATGATTCCAATCCTCGCAAGAATTTTAGAAAAATCAGAAAAAGATATTGAAATACAATTTATAAAATCAGCTATTATTTCAGATTTAGGTGAACTTAATTATTTGAAAGATGGTCTAAAAGAAATATTGAAAATCTTATGAGCACTAAATTTTTCACAAACGAAGAAGAATACACTTTAATCAACAAAATTGAAGGAATATTCAAGCATAGAAATATTCACTTCTTTGATGCTTTGGTTGGATATTTTCGTGCCTCTGGATATTTCAGAATTAGAAAATTTATTGAAAAAGCAGCTGAAATACGAATACTTGTCGGCATAAATGTAGATAACTTAATCAATGAAGCATCACAACAAGGACTACTTTTTGACCCCAATGCGGAACAAGTACAGAATGAATTTTTTAAAGAAGTAAAAAAAAGCATTCAGGAAGCTGAATATGATAAAGATGTTGAAGATGGTATGCTTCAATTAATTTCTGATATAGTTTCGGGAAAATTAAAAATAAGGATTCATCCTAAGCAAAATATTCACGCTAAAATTTATATTTTCAAAGAAAAAGAAAAACACGATCACGGTTATGGTTCTATAATCACAGGTTCTAGTAATTTAACAGATGCCGGACTTTCAAAGAATTTTGAATTTAATGTAGAACTAAGAGATAATACCGATATAGAATTTGCTTCTGAAACTTTTAATAAACTTTGGGAAGAATCGGTACCCATTGACCAAGGATATATTGAAAAATTAGAAAAAGAAACATATCTTAATGATACTTACAGTCCTTATGAGGTTTACTTGAAATTCTTAGTTGAATACTTTGGAAAAAGCATAGAATTTGATCCTAACTCAATAACTGATTTACCAAAAGGCTTCAAAAGACTATCATATCAGATAGATGCCGTTAACGATGGCTTTGCTAAGATGATGAAACACAATGGTTTTATTTTGGCTGATGTTGTTGGGCTAGGAAAAACAGTTGTTGCAACAATTATTGCTAAAAAATATTTCTATTCGAATGGTTTCCCTTCGCATCGCTCACGTACATTGATTATTGTACCTCCGGCATTAAAAGAGAATTGGGCTGAAACTACGGATAAATTCAGATTAGATAACGTTAAAATTATCACAAATGGTAGCTTACATAAAATCCGAGATCCTAGAAAGTATGATTTAATCATAGTTGATGAAGCGCATAAATTTCGTTCCGATACTGCAACAATGTATAATGAATTACAAAAAATATGTAAGACACCAACACGTAGAGTTTTACCTAACGGTCAAGTAGTTCAAAAAAAGGTAATGCTTGTTTCGGCAACACCTTTAAATAATAAACCGGAAGATATAGCAAACTTGGTTTATTTATTCCAAGACAGTAAAAATTCAACACTTGAAATTGGTAACTTACAACATTTTTTCAGAACTCAAATTGATACTTATAAAAAACTAAAAAGCGAACCGGATATTAAAGTTGTTCAACAAGGTGTAAAACGCATCTACGAAAGAATAAGAACAAAGGTAATTGAACCACTTATTGTAAGAAGAACCCGTACTGACTTAATGGCACACGATTTATATTCAAAAGATCTCGAAAAACAAGGGATTAAATTTCCAAAAGTTGGAGCACCAAAAAAAATACTTTATCAGCTGGAACCACACCTTGAAAAACTATATGATAAAACAATATTTATTTTAAGCCATCCGACACAAGGATTAACTTACAACAGGTATCAAGCTATTGCATATTTAAAACCTCACAAAAAAGCAAAATATAAGCAAGCTGAAATGATATCCAGTCAATTGGCTAAAATTATGAAAACATTACTTGTTAAGAGAATTGACAGTAGTTTTTACGCTTTTAAAAAATCATTGCATCGCTTTATGATGGCAACAAAAGCAATGGTAACAATGTTTGAAAACGGAAAAATTTATATTGCACCGAATTTACCTGTTTCAGATTTAATTAATGAAGGAAAAGAAGAAGAATTATTAGAATTGATAATTGAAAAATCAATTGAAGACCCAACAATTGATATTTGCGAACCGGATGATTTTGAATATGATTTTTTACCTGGTCTGAAAAATGATTATGAGTTGCTTAAATATCTAAACAAAGAATGGCAAAAAATTAATGATGATCCTAAATTGGAAATGTTTGTTCATTATTTGAAAAATATACTTTTGAGGAAAAACATTAATCCTACATCTAAATTGGTGGTTTTCTCTGAAAGCAAAGAAACAACTGAATATTTATATCGTGAACTGCCTAAACATATCGATGAAAAAATACTGATGGTTGACAGTAGTTCACGCAAAGAAAAAATGCCAATAATTAGAGCTAATTTTGACGCAAATATTCCAAAGTCTGAACAAAAAAATGATTTCAATATTGTTATTTCAACAGAAGTTTTAGCAGAAGGAATCAACCTACATAGGGCAAATGTGATTGTTAATTATGATACACCTTGGAATTCTACTCGTTTAATGCAACGTATTGGTCGTGTAAACAGAATTGGTTCCGTAGCAAAAGAAGTACACGTTTATAATTTTTATCCAACAGCAAAAGTTAATAATGATATTGAATTAGAGAAAAAAGCCATAATGAAATTACAGGCTTTCCACGCTGCACTAGGAGAAGATAGTCAAATATATTCTCCGGATGAAGAAACCGAGTCCTTTGGACTTTTTGATCACGAATTGGAAGAAGAAAAAGACGAAAAATTGGCGTATCTAATGATGATTCGAGATATTAAAGAAAAAGATCCTACATTTTTTAAACAGATAAAAAATATGCCTTTAAGGGCAAGAGTTGGAAGAAAAAATGGAGACTTAAATAATAGCACTATCAGTTTTGTTAAAGATGCCAAAAGAGACGCATTCATTTATGTAAATTCAAAAAATGAAATAGAGGAACTTACTTTTTTGGAAGCTATAAAAAAATTTCAAGCAGATATAAACGAAAAAGCAATTCCGCTTCATTCAAAACATCACGAACAAGTAAAAACAGCAATAAAATTATTTTCTGACAAATTAGAGGAAGAAAAAGCCAAAGACAAAAAAGTAGATGTTACTCAGGGACCAAACGAAAAAAGAGCAATTGCTTATTTAGAAGCAATGATTAATTTACCCTTTACAAATGATGAAGAAACAGAATTAATAATTAAAGCAAAAGATGCAATTCGTAAAGGTAGATTTCAAAACTTGCAGCGTGATATTAACAAGCTAAAAAGAGCTGTTAGTAAGAGTTCTTTAAAACCCGTTATCATTTTGGAGAAAATAATGGAAATATTAAAAAGTTATCCATTAATCAATGAAGAAACTGATGAACTTGAACAAACAAAAATTGTTCATTCAAGAATATTAAATCCTGAGATTATTATTACAGAAAGTTTTAGCAAATAATTCATTATGAAAGAAAAAGAACTAAAACATATTTTACAAAAAGATTACAATTTCAATGAAAATTGGAAAACCATATTAAGTTTTCTTTTTAACAAAGTTGTTTATTTTTCCTCCCCTTCAAATCCATTTTTTGAAGAAGACAAAGTAAAATCAGGAAAACAGATAGGTGCCATAAAACTTGACGACAATAAATCGCTTGCTATTTTTGAAGTGGAAGTGGATGACAGCATCCGCATTGACCAAAACCGAAAAGGATTAAGAGATATTGCCGCCAAACATATCGACCAGAATATTACACACGGAGCTTTGGTCTTTTTCTATTCCAAAAATCAAACTGATTACCGCTTTTCTTTCATTGCCAAATGGTCGGAAATTGATTTGGAAACCGGTGAATTTATCAAAGGCGAAACAAAACCTAAAAGATATACCTATTTGCTTGGGGGAAACGAATCGTGTACAACACCGGCAAAAAGAATTTTAGAGTTGGCTTCTAAGAAAGAAAAAGGCGAAAAAACCAGCTTACAAGATGTAATGGATGCTTTCGCTGTTGAACCATTGAAAAAAGACTTTTTCAAATCCTACAAAGATCACTACAATAAATTTTGGCAATACATTGCTGAAAACGAACAATACTGTCATATTCTTTTAGATACTTCCAAAGAGAAAATAGAGGAACAGCAAAAACCCATTAGAGATTTTGTAAAAAAATTGCTTGGTCGTATTGTTTTTCTACACTTTCTGCAAAAGAAAGGATGGATGGGCTGTCCCGCAAACACCAAAAAATGGGAAGGTGGCGAAAAACAATTTATGCAATTATTGTTTGATAATTTTGAGAACAAAGAACGCTTTCATAGCCAATGTTTAACTAAGTTATTTTTCAATACGCTGAACACCCGGCGCGAAAACGATATTTTTGAAATCAAGGGATTAAACGGAAAGTTAAACGGTTCCCGGGTGCCCTATTTAAATGGCGGACTGTTTGAAGCGGACAAACCAAAGGAGATTTTAAACGTTGATTTTCCCGTTAAATATTTTGAAGAACTCTTTGATTTTTTTGCGCAGTATAATTTTACCATTGACGAAAACAGTCCGGATGATCACGAAGTGGGAATTGACCCCGAAATGCTTGGACATATTTTTGAAAACCTCTTGGAAGAAAACCGCGAGAAAGGTGCTTTTTATACGCCCAAAGAGATTGTGGAATATATGAGCAAGGAAAGTGTAATTCAATACTTGAAAAATCATTTTCCCGAAGAAGCAAAAGTAGATGATTTTGTAAGAAATCATCAAGTATCTGAATATTTTACCGAAAGGGATAACGCCATTTTGCTAAACCAAAAAATTGATGCAATAAAAGTGTGTGATCCTGCCATTGGTTCGGGAGCTTTTCCTATTGGCATTTTACACGAACTTTTTGAAGCAAAAAAGTTTATTTATCCCTATTTGAAAACCAATAAGGAATTTAATCCTGCGAATGTTAAAAAAGACATTATCCAAAATTCCATTTATGGGGTGGATATTGAAAAAGGTGCGGTGGATATTGCCCAATTGCGATTTTGGCTGGCTTTGGTAGTGGACGAAACCGAACCCCAACCCTTGCCCAACCTGGATTATAAAATTATGCAGGGGAACAGTTTATTGGAGAGTTTTGAAGGTATTGATTTAAGCGAAACGGCTTTATTTGATGAACCAAAGGTTACCATTGTTCAGCAAAGTTTGTTTAAAGAGCCCAAGGCAGACTACGGTTTTACAGAAGAAAACAGAAAAGATATTAAACAGCTGATTAAAGATTATTTTAAAGTTGAAGATAAAGGCGAAAAGACCAGAATACACAAAGCCATTGACAGGATTGTACGCGACCATATCGATAAATCCTTGGAGTTTTATGAGAACAAACTATTGATTGAAATAGAAACTTTTCAAGATAAACTGGACAAAAAACTGGAACGCCTAAACGACAAGCAACAAGCAATTTATCTATCCAAAAGCAAAGAAGTAAAAGAAATAGAAAAACGCAAAAAACACTTAGAAAACAAAACACAAGCAAGAGCAAAACTGTTGGAATTTGAAAAAACGGACGAACGCCCATACTTCCTTTGGCACTTGTATTTTATGGATGTATTTGAACAAGGCGGTTTTGATATTATGATTGGTAATCCGCCTTATATTCAGTTGCAGAAAATGGGTAAGGATACCGATATTTTACAAGCCGAAAAATTTAAAACTTTTAAGCGTACAGGTGATATTTATACACTGTTTTACGAAAAAGGAATTAATCTCTTAAAACCCAACGAAGGTATTTTAACTTACATTACTTCAAACACTTGGATGCGTACAAAATTTGGTGAAGCCTTACGTAAATTTTTCATTGAATACTCAAATCCTATAAAACTGCTCAATTTTGAGGATACTAAAATATTCCCTTCCGCTACGGTAGAAGTAAATATTATGCTTACTAAAAAAGAAGAATGGAATAATAATTTACAAGCCGTTGCCATTAAAGGCGATTATTTGCCCGGTATGTCAATCCACGACTACCTAAACAAAAAGCAAATTGTTCTTACCGATTTAGATAAAGAAAGTTGGGTAATATTAGATAAAGAAGACTTTGAAATCAAAAAGTTTATTGAAACAAATGGTATACAATTAAAAGAATGGAATGTTGAAATGAATTTTGCATTAAAATCAGGTTTCAATGATGCATTTTTCTTAGATGAAGAAACAAAAGACGAATTAATTAATAGTGATATTAACAGTAAGCATATCATAAAACCTTTACTGAGAGGAAGAAATATCAGAAAATATACTTATAGTTTTGACAATATTTATATCCTTTACATTCCGTGGCATTTCCCTCTACACAATGACCCAACTATTTCCGGTGCTTCTATAATTGCCGAGAAAGAATTTGAAAAACAGTATCCGGCAGTTTATAATCATATGTTACTATTTAAAGATAAATTATCTCAGCGAAATAAAGCTGAAACGGGTATAAGGTATGAATGGTACGCATTGCAAAGAGCTTCATCAACTTTTGCCCAGAATTATGAAAAGGATAAAATTGTATGGTTAGCAATTACTGACAAACCAGCTTTTGCCTTTGATAATAAAAACCACTACGTAACATCCCCTTCGTATATAATGGTTTCTGATTTTCCAAAATATCACCTGGTTATGCTTAATTCAAAATTAGTTGAATGGTATTTAGACAAGGTTTCATCATCAACTGGGCAGGGCACAAATCAGTGGACTAAAATTTTTATGGATAAAATTCCCATTCCACAACTTGATAAAAAAGAGAGAAAACCATTTGAAATATTGGCAGATTATCTAACGCTAATCAACGACCCTGAAAAACCGTATTTGTTTGAAAGCATATCAAACGAAATAGTTAGTCGTTTTTTTGAAGATGTACTTAATATGATGGTTTACGAGCTTTACTTTGAAGAGCATATGAAAGAACGAGAAATAGACGTTTTGCAGTTTGTAGATTTTCAACCCATTGATCATCTGGAAACCTTTGAAGAAAAGCGAGATGTAATTCAAAAAGAGTATTACAAATTGAAGGAGAAAGATAATCCTATTAGGAATAGAATATTGCTTGCCCCTGTAAAAAGTCCTGATATTATTAAACGTATCAATGAAAGTACACATTAAAATATGAAGCTATGGGAATTACATATTAACAACTTTAAGTTTTTTACGGAAGTAGATAATGATAGCCCTTTGCTACAAATTAATGGAAATCATTTGCTTATTTATGGTGAAAACGGAAGCGGAAAATCTACTATTTATTGGGCTTTATATACCTTGCTCGAATCAAGCCTTAAAACAAATGATGATGATATTCGGAAATATTTTAAGAAAACAGGAAATGATAGTTTGGTGAATATTCATTCAACCGGAAGAAGTAATTCTTTTGTCAAGGTTGTGTTAAAAGGTGATGACGGCAATAACCCAAAAACATTTCGGGTTTCAAGAAAAAGCAAGGACTTATCCATTCGAGGGAATACTGATGTTATACAAAGCAGTATGGCAACCGATTTTATCAACTATCGTGTTCTTTTTCAGTTACACAACCTAAAACACTCAAAAGATAACGACCTTTGGCTTTGGTTTGAAGAAGAAGTTTTGCCCTATGTAAAAAAAGATGGTAATCCGTGTTTAAATGAATTGTCTGAATTAAAAAGAGGACCGGAAAAAATAAGAAACCTACAAGGAGATGAAGTCTTTCCTACCGCTTCGTTAAGAACCGCAGCTACACCACAGGAAAGAAGAGATTATCAGAAATACAAAACATACAAACAAAAAGTAAAGGCTTGGAATGATTGGTTAAAAGGATTCCTTTCTGATATTGAAACCAAAGCAAATCTTTCGATTAAAAATGATTTTGGTTATAACTTCAAAATCAAAGTTGAATTAGAAACAAAATTTCCTGAGTTTACAGCAACTGATGAAAAAATAAAATGGTTTAATCCAAAAATAATTATTTCCATCTCTGAATACGAGGGAATCCGGAATCCGAAAATTAAGAAACCGCATACCTTTTTGAATGAGGCAAAATGGTCAGCCATTGGTCTTTCAATAAGGTTTGCCATACTTGATATCAAACTCTATACCGCCGATTTTAAGGCTTTGATTATTGATGATATGATAATTAGTCTTGATATGTCCAATAGGGAGGTTGTCATAAATCTTTTATTAAACAAATATGCAAATGATTATCAACTTATTATAATGACACACGACAGGTTCTTTTTTGAACTGGTTAAGTATAAGATTTCTCTATTAAGGTTAACAAACTGGAAATATTTTGAAATGTTTGAGGATGAAGAAAGTCCTACCCCAAAACCGTTAATTATTGAAGAAACAAGTAAAATACAAAAGGCTTGGTCTTTATATCATCGTAAAGAATATAGCTTAGCTGCAAATACACTTAGAAAAGCAGTTGAAAAGTTATGCAAAGCATATTTAACGGCACAAGAAAGACTAAATACTAATTATAGTGTTAAGAATTTGCATCAAATGATTGAAGCATTTAGGACAAAAGGTACAGCAAACGGATTGGATGCAAATAAGCTAACAAAGCTACTTGAATACAAAGACAGAATATTGAATCCAAATTCACATTATGATATTGAGACACCTTTGTTTAAGAATGAATTAAAGAAAGCGATAGAAACAGTTGAAGAATTAGCAAATGACACAGGAATTAATGTATAAAGCCATCCTTCGCATCCATACACATTGCCAACTCGCTAAAAAAAACCCACCGCACGAGCCAAAACTTGTCAAAGAGTATGGATGCCCCAACGCAGTAAAAGATGCTAATAAAATTTGAAATAATGAATGAAAGGAAAAAGTACGAAAGCACAACAAAAAATATAGTGCATTTGGCAGATAGTGCTAAAAATGAAGATGATAGCAATAAATAAACATAGTGCAAAACCGAAAAGTTGGAGCGTTGAAATGCCAAACGCACCATATTTAGAACGTTCATTAAGATTTTTCGTTCTTAATGTTCTTAATGGTTAAATACTTCGTTTTCTTTTTTTATTGCGCTTTCATTAATTTTTTATCATTAAGTTCATTAAGATTTTGCGTTATTGATACTCTAATTATTAAATACTTATCTTTTATTTCTCAATTACGCTTTCGTTATTTTTTTGAAAATGAAAGTCAAATCTGAAATCATAAATC
>JALSNL010000332.1 GCA_026987055.1 Melioribacteraceae bacterium
TGTTGATATTATAGGAACAAACTGCAGTAACGGTTTTGAAGGAATGATTGACATCGTAAAAGAAATGAGAGAAGTAAATAATGAAATTCCTATTCTTGTTCATGCAAATGCCGGTATGCCCGTTTCCACAGGCAGAGAAGTTAATTATCCCGATACACCCAAAGTTATGGCGGAACTAACGCCAAGCTTACTTAAAGCCGGAGCAAATGCAATAGGAGGTTGCTGCGGAACAACACCGGAACATATCAAAATGATTAATTTTGCAATAAAAAAATATAGGCAACAAATTTAACTTTTGAATCAAATTTTGTATTTTAAGCTTGAATTCTTTTATACATATAAACTAATAGAAACATAAGAAAAATAAAAAGTAAATTTGATAATGTCACACCAAGCAGAGATGATGAGTTAAATAAGCTGAACTCTGTTAATAGCAATTGCTACAGGCTACTTAGTATAACTAATTGTGTAGGAAGTTTCAATTTTCAAATGTTTCGTGTTGCAAATATTTTTTTAAATCTTTTATCTATTTGAAGTTTCTAAGTTTAGATTTTTATAATTTGGAGCAAATTTCAAAAATAAATTTATCTTAAAAATTAAAACCGGAGAACTTGTGGGATTTGAAACTGTTGATTATATAATATTTACAGTCTATATCCTTTTTATTATTGGATTAGGATTATGGGTTTCGCGAAGTAAAAAAGGGCATGAAAGGAATTCGGAAGATTATTTCCTTGCAGGCAAAACTTTACCATGGTGGGCAATCGGTGCGTCATTAATTGCAGCCAACATTTCGGCTGAACAGTTTATTGGTATGTCGGGTTCCGGTTTTGCAATAGGCTTGGCAATAGCTTCTTATGAGTGGTTGGCAGCTTTAACTTTAATACTTGTCGGTAAATATTTTCTACCAATATTTATTGAAAAGAAAATTTATACTATTCCCGAATTTGTTGAAAAACGTTTTAGCACAAATCTGAAAACAATACTTGCGGTTTTTTGGGTAGCGTTATTTATTTTTGTTAATCTTACATCGGTTATGTTTTTAGGCGGGAAAGCTATTGATACAATAATTGGCAATGGTGACGGTAGTTTATTGATGTATGCTATTATTGGTCTTGCCTTTATTGCTGCTGCTTATTCTTTATATGGTGGTTTATCTGCTGTAGCATGGACGGATATAGTTCAAGTTGCTTTATTAACAATAGGTGGCTTAATAACAACAATAATTGCTCTTAATTACGTTACGCCGGAAGGCGGTGTATTTCATGGGTTTGCTCATATTCTTAATTCTGCAAGCGATAAATTTCATATGATATTAAAACCTGATAATCCGCAATACTATAATTTACCCGGTATTGCAGTGTTGATTGGCGGAATGTGGGTGGCAAATTTATATTATTGGGGTTTTAATCAATATATAATACAACGTACACTTGCAGCAAAGTCTTTGAAAGAAGGCCAACGTGGAATATTATTTGCTGCTTTTTTAAAACTTATTATTCCGGTTTTAGTTGTTATTCCGGGAATTGTTGCTTATGTATTATTTACTCAACCTGAAGGTACAACAATTATTCCCGGTATAAAAGATGCGTTTCTTAAATCCGGAGGTGGAATCAATTATGATAAAGCTTATCCTTGGTTAATAAGTACTTTTATTCCTGTGGGATTAAAAGGACTTGTTTTAGCAGCATTAACAGCTGCAATAGTTTCTTCATTGGCATCTATGTTAAATTCTACTTCTACAATTTTTACAATGGATATATATAAGCCATATATAAATAAAAACGCTACCGAAAAAAAATTAGTAAAAGTTGGTAGATTAACAGCTTTTGCCGCTTTAATAATTGCTGTTGTTTTTGCTCCTTTGCTAGGAAATATTCCTCAGATGTTTCAATATATTCAAGAATACACAGGTTTGGTTAGTCCGGGTATTTTAGGTGTTTTCTTAATGGGTTTATTTTGGAAAAAGACAACAAACAAAGCTGCAATAATCGGAGTGGTCCTTTCCATTGTTGTTGCATTTCTTTTAAAACTTCCGGCTGTCGGCTTAGCTTGGATGGACCAAATGATGTACACATTATTAATTACAATGGTCATTATTGCCGGAATAAGTTTAACAACTTCTGACGATGTGGATGATCCTAAAGGAATTCCTTTAACTTCCAAAACATTTAAAACAGGTTCTGTTTTTAATATTGGTTCTTATATTTTACTAACAATACTTGCAATTTTATATGCAGTTTTCTGGTAAAAATTATGAAAGAGATTACTAAAAGAAGAGAGCTTCGCAGCTCTCTTTTTTTTTTGCTATAAAGTTTTTATCCATTCAATACATCTTTCCCGCCACGTTGAAAGATGAGCATTTCCAATAGCCAAAGAAAAACCATGTCCGCCTTTGGGATAAATAATCATTTCGGCAGGA
>JALSNL010000333.1 GCA_026987055.1 Melioribacteraceae bacterium
AATTGAGGTCTTTAGTTTTAGGTTTTAATGTAATTATTTTATTATTAGTATTTACCGCACTTTCCGTAATATCACATTTGGGCGGATAATTAAATAGATATTCTCTTAGTGAAAAAGCTAAAGGATCATCTTCTATATTTGAAATTATCACACGATTTCTTTTTTTATCATAATTCCAAATTGTTGTGCCATCGGAAATGATTATATTATTTTTTAATTCAATTCTGTAATTATTTTTTTTTCTAAAATAAAATTTACCTTTTAACCCAATTTTATTATTGGATGTTTGAACAAATTCCGACTGAAAATCATTTAAGCTATTAAACTTTGTTTGAACTTTCTCAATTACCGATGTACTTGAAAAAGCGGTAAAACTTATTAAAGCTATTAAAGATGTTATTATTAACTTCATATATTTATCTATCTATTAAGATTGTTATACAAACTATGTGAACGCCGGCATAAAACCGGCGGTTACCTTTATTTAAAGTGACCTTAAAAGTGTTTCTAAAGATTCTTCATTATCAATTAAAACTTCTCTTGCTTTGCTACCTTCGGATGGACCAACAATACCGGCTTCTTCCAGTTGGTCAACAATTCTTGCCGCACGTGAATAACCTAATTTTAATCTTCGTTGCAGAAGAGAAACCGAACCTTGTTGATGGCGAACAATAACTCTTGCTGCTTCTTGAAACATAGAATCCATATCGGTTAAGAAATTATTGCTTTCCGAACTTTTCTTTTCAAACAAGGAAGGCAATAAATATCTTCTTGAATATCCCGGTTGTGTGTAAATATAATTTGTTACCTTTTCTACTTCTTCGGTTGAAATAAAAGCATTTTGCATTCTAATTGGTTTTGGAACACCACCGGGTAAAAAGAGCATATCGCCGCGTCCTAATAATTGTTCTGCTCCGTTAACATCCAAAATAGTTCTTGAATCTACTTTAGTAGCAACTTGGTAAGCTATTCTTGCAGGGAAGTTTGCTTTGATTACACCGGTAATTACATTTACCGAGGGTCTTTGTGTTGCAACTACCATGTGAATACCAACAGCACGTGCTAATTGTGCAATACGTGCAATAGGTGCTTCAACTTCTTTACCGGAAGTCATCATTAAATCAGCCAACTCATCAATAACAACTATAATATATGGCAATTTATAGTGTTTCATTTTATCGGTATCTTGCGGTCTTTGTTTAGGATTCGCAATTTTTTTATTATAATCTACCAAATGCCTAACACCAACTTTAGCTAGTTTATCGTATCTTTTTTCCATTTCTATTTCAACGGCTTTTAGTACAATTAATGCATTTTGCGGACTAGTAATTATTTCTTCATCAATATCCGGTGAAACTGCCAGATAATGTTTATTTAATCTTCTATAAAAAGATAGTTCAATTTTTTTAGGGTCAACAATTACAAATTTCACATCGGAAGGATCTTTAGCATAGATTAAACTTGTAATAAGCATATTGATACCAACACTTTTTCCGGCTCCGGTTGCACCGGCAATTAGTACGTGCGGCATTGTAGCTAAATCGGTTATATATTTTTCTCCAACTATTGTTTTACCTAAAGCGATTGGCAATGCAACTTTTGATTTATCCAGACTTGAGAGAACAGAACGAGCGCTTACCAATGATGGTTTTGCGTTTGGTATTTCCACACCGATAGCACTTTTACCGGGAATTGGAGCTATAATTCTTATTCCTCTGGCAGCAAGAGCTAAAGCAATATCATTTTCCAAACTAACTATTTTACTAATCTTAACTCCGGGTGCAGGAACAATTTCATATAAAGTTACAACCGGTCCGGGTGTTACGGATATATCTTCAATATCAATATCAAACAATTTTAATTTTTCTTTGAGAAGTTCCGCATTTTGCTTTAGCTCTACTTCGGAAATTTTTTGAGTTTCGTCATCAGAGAAAGAAAGCAAATTAAGTGGAGGACGTACAAAATTTAGATTTTCTTCCCATTGGTAAGGTAAATCTTCTTCTTTATCTAAATCCGGAATTGGAGCAAGGTCATCAACTTTTTCTCCTTTTTCTTTTTTTACTTGTGCCGAAATTACTTCAGGATCTACTTGATGTTCAACTTCCAATTCCGTTTCTTGTGTTTTAACAATTCTTATATTAGTTTCTTTTGGTTCTTCTCCGGAAACATTCTCTTTTACCTCTTCTTCTTTAGTGGTTTTTTCTTTCTTTGTTCGCTTTAATTTTTTGATTTTATCTAAATTGCTTTCCGGTTTTTCCGAGGGTTCTTTATTAATTTTTATTCCGGTTGCTTTAGTTTTTTCAATTGATTTATTTAATAAATTAGTAATGAAGTTTCTTGCTGTTTTAAACCTAACATCAAAAGCAATGAATAAAGTAACAAATGTAGCAGCGCCTAGAACAATAATACTACCTAATAC
>JALSNL010000334.1 GCA_026987055.1 Melioribacteraceae bacterium
AAAACGGATTTATTAAAAGCTAATCAAAAATATTCGGTCTTTCCGGACCATTATAAGGTTTAGCTCCAAATGTTTTCCCCTCTCTTTGTTGAACAGAAGTTAAATTTGAATCCGTTGTATTTGGTGCTTTAATAAATCCGAAGTATCGTCCCATCCAATAATCATGCAAAAAATTTGTAGGCTGATTTACTCTATTGCCATTTGCTCTACCGTCAAGCGTTAACGGATTTTTATAATCGGAAGATTCCCTTGGTGAAATAATTTTTACGGCACCTTCGTAAGAAGTATAACCGGGTTCAATAAATAAATCGTCCCTATCTGAATTTGTGAAATTATAATCAATACGGTCTAACTTTATTGAGCGTAAATAATTTACTGCTTTATTAACTTCACAATTATTTGCCGTTAAAGCTCCGTAAATAAAATTATAAAAGGGAACATGTTCAAGTCGCTTAACTTCCCAAGTACGTTCAAGACTACGCAAATAAACGGATTTAAGTTTTGCATCATTTGTATATCTTAACAAAGTAAAGTAAGACCAGAAAGCTAATTCATCATCCCAAGGTGCAATGTTTTCGGGAGGGAAAGTGTTTTTTTGTCGTACTGTGTAATTAAGATAACCCCAATCTACTAATTCTTGGAAACCCGCAGCAAATTTTTTCTCTTTTGTCAAAGCATAAGCTGCTTTGGCATAAGCTTGAGCTTCCAATCCGTTAACACCTTTATCTACCCAGCCGTAAGGTCTTAAAAGATAACCTGCATTCCATCTGCCCCAGCGTGTTGGTTTTCCATCCATATCTTTTAAAACCCAACCATTATCAATAATATAAGAAGCAATTCTTCTAAGATGTTCTTTTGCCAATTCCTTTTCTTTTCCTTTGGCAACCAAATCATGAAAAATAGAAACAGCATAAAAATGTGCAGTTACTTCATCGCTTGAAGTATCACCTTTCCAATACCATTTACCGTCTTTAGTAGGATACCATTTTGCAGGCAATCCGCCGGAACCATGTTCTGCTTTTTGATCTTCATCTCCGGTTGTTGACCAAATAGCTCTGGCAATAAAACCTTTAACCGGCGTTATTCTTTCTAACCAAAGCATAGCTTTAAATGAATTTACAGCTTCTTTTCGTGCAGTTTCATCACCGGTTACAGCATACTTAAAACACATTGCCGCTAAGTAGGGGGCAGTGTGTCCTCCGTCATTATCGCTGATTTCTCTAATCCACTTATTGTTTTTTTTATAAAGCAGATGAATAAAACCCAAACGCTTATGTCCCCATTCTTCAAGTTCTCTTTCAAAATAAGCTGCTTTTTTTCTTAATGTAAAAGGTTTGTATTTAATGATGCCGATTCCTTTATCGGTGGCTATGTAAACAATATTTTTACCAACAGCTATGTCATTAACATTATTTCCGGGCAGCCAAATTTCAGCTCCGAAATATTGCCAATCATTATTCAACATTCTTACGGCACCTTTAGTTGTTCCAATCCAAATATCATTATCAAAACCTTTAGCAAGGCAAGTAGTGTTTTCGTAAGGTAAACCGTCTTCTCCTTTTATAGTTGATAATGATGCACCTCGCAAAACAGACAACCCTCTATCTGTACTGATAAACAATCGGTTCCCAAAGCTTAACATATCTTTTGTATTAGAGGAGGAGAGTCTTCCCCAATCAATAAAATCTTGATTTACAATTTTTCCGTCAAACAAAGCAAGTTGTCCGGGCCTTAAAATATAAAGGGTTCCGCTATATGAAGCTATTCTTTCAATAGGTCCGATTCTTACAGGCTCGGCATGAAGTTGAGTTCCGTCTTCCATCAACATCGTCATATTGCTAGAATAATATCCTCCTTTAGGTTCTATATTGATAAAACTATTGTTTTCATATTTATAAACATCATCTTTTGTAGCAGCGTAAATGTTTCCCAGATGTTCACATAAATCAACACATTTTCTTTTGTCTGTTAATTCCCAAGTTTCATCAAATTTGTATAATCCGTTATTTGTTAAAGCCCAAAGTTCATTTTTTATTGTTACGATTCTATTAACATTGTTTGGAGCATTTTTTACAATTGAAATTTGTTCATCCTCAAGTTTATAAATTTGATGATTTACAACTGCAAAAGAATTTCCATTATTGTAAGCGATAGATGTTACGGGAAATTGAGTAATTATTTTTTGAGAAACTTCTTGAAGATATATTTTGTCTTCAGCAGCTTTCCACAGATGCTTAGGATGGTTGTATATTGTTTGTCCGAACAAACTATTAAACATTAGTTGAAAAGCAAACAACATTACTGAAAAGTTTTTCATAATAATTACCTTTTATTTTTTTAAAAGTTTCTAGTGTTATGTTAATTTATAAATGACGGTAATCTAAAAACTCACCCCAACCCCTCTCTTAAAAA
>JALSNL010000335.1 GCA_026987055.1 Melioribacteraceae bacterium
GTTCCGGTTCTGGCAAGCAAGTTGCCGCAAATGGAAAAGATAATTGCAGATTACCGAGTAGGCGAATGTGTTGATATGAATAACGAAATCGAAGTAATTAAAGTTTTAAGTAATATGTTAAGTGATGAAACTACTCTGAAAGAATATTCCGAAAATTGCCTGAAAGCTGCAATTGAATTAAATTGGGAAAAAGAATTCGAGAAAATTAAAATCCTCATGCAAAATAATAATTGAAAAATTTAAATCCGTTGCAAAACAATTTTACAAAACCAACCATAATACTTTTTTATTGTAACATTCTTAATTATTTTTGTTAATACAAAAAATAACAACTGAAAGGAAAAACGAAGTGGCAATTTTACCTATAACGGTTTACGGCGATAAAATTCTTTGGGAAAAAACCAAACCCGTTAAAGCAATAGATGACGAACTAATTGTAACCATACAAGATATGTTTCAAACAATGCGAAATGCAAATGGAATAGGACTTGCGGCAAATCAAGTAAATATCAATAAACAATTATTTATTGTTGATGTTTCACCTGTTGAAGGTTGCGAACATATCAAACCGGTAGTTATGATAAATCCGCAAATAATAGAAACCTCAGATGAAATTGTTACAATGGAAGAAGGTTGTTTGAGTTTGCCCGATTTAAGAGCCGATGTAGAAAGACCTGATGCAATAAAAATAAGATACTTAAACACAGATGAAGAAGAAGTTGAAATAGAAGCGGATGAACTTTTTGCCAGAGTGATACTTCACGAATATGACCATTTGATTGGGAAAATGATTCCCGATAGAGTTGCTATGGAAATAAAAAAAGAAATTCAACCGGAATTACTTCATATTGCCCAACGTGAAATTAATGTTGATTATCCGATTACACTTAAAACTTGAGATATGATTATCAATAAATTATATTTGTGCATATAATTAAACTTAAATCTGCATATAAAAATAAATTAGTTCATGCATAAATAAAACGGCAAAAATATGAGAACAACAATAAATATACCGGAAGAATTAATAAACAAAGCAATGAGAATTACCGGTGCTTCAACTAAAACGGAACTTATAAAAACAGCTTTAATGGAAATAATCCAAAAGAACAAAATATTAAAACTTAAAAATTACAAAGGTAAAATAAATTTAAAAGTTGATTTAAATAGTGTTAGAAAACGAACAAAAAATATTAGTTGATAGTTCGGTTTGGATTGATTATTTCAAAAGCGGTAAAAACTCCGCTTTGCTTGATAATTTTATTGACCAAAATATTATTTATGTAAACGATTTAATTCTTTCCGAATTAATACCTTATTTGAATATTAAAAAGCAAACAAAAGTAATTCGATTGTTATACAATATTTCTAAAATTCCTCTTAATATTAATTGGGAAAATATTATTAGTTTGCAAACTCTTTGTTTAAAAAAAGGTATTAACAAAGTTGGAATTCCGGATTTGATAATTTTAGATAATGTTTTGAGCAACAATTTATATTTATATACTTTGGATAAGCATTTCAAATTAATTCACAACCATAAAAATTTTCTGCTTATTGATTACTGAGTTAAAAATGAAAATAATATTTTTCGGTACACCCGATTTTGCAATTCCATCCTTAAAAATATTAAATGAAAGCAAACACGAAGTTCTTGCTGTTGTTACTGCACCCGATAAACAAAGAGGGCGAGGAAGAAAAGTAAGTTTTACGCCGGTAAAAAAATATGCACTCGAAAATAATTTACAAATTCTCCAACCGGAAAAATTAAACAATGATGATTTTGTTCAAGAGTTAAAAAAATTTAATGCGGATTTATTTGTAATTGTTGCATTTAGAATTTTACCAACATCTGTTTTTACAATTCCGCCCGAAGGCTCTTTTAATTTGCACGGTTCTCTTTTGCCAAAGTATAGAGGTGCCGCACCAATTCAATGGGCTTTAATCAACGGAGAAAAGGAAACCGGAGTTACAACATTTTTTCTAAAAGAAAAAGTTGATACGGGAAATATTATTGCCCAAGAAAAAATTGAAATAACCGAAGAAGATAACTTGGGAACTCTGCACGATAAGATGAGTGAAATAGGTGCGATGTTGGTTTTAAAAACCGTTGAAATTATAGAGCAAGGAAACATTAAACTTAAAGAACAAGATAATTCTTTGGCAACACCCGCACCAAAAATTACAAAAGCAATTTGTAATATTGATTGGAACAAACCCGCAATTGAAATTCACAATTTAATACGAGGTATATCACCTTTCCCGGGAGCTTATTTTATTATTAATAATAAACAGTTCAAAATTTTCAAATCGAAAATTGTAGAAGAAAAAAAATTAAAACCTTCCCAAATTGAACAAACCAAAAAAGAAATATTTATCGGCACAGCCGACGGAACAATTCAAGTTTT
>JALSNL010000336.1 GCA_026987055.1 Melioribacteraceae bacterium
GTTTTTGTGGGCGAAGGAAATTTTTCATTGTCTAATGATAATTTCGATTTGGAAGAGGACGGGTTCTATTTGAAATATCCTAAAACCGGTAATTTAACCATTCCTACAATTACTTCTACAAAAAAAGTACCGTTTAACATTACAAATGGCATTCCGGTTGTTAATTCCAAAGGAAATGGAATCAAATACAAATTATATTCCTACCGTGCCGAAAGCGGTAAGGGGAAATCATTTATTAGTAAAGATACTATAAAATTTAATACGGAAATACATACAAAGTTAATAAATGTAACTCCTGAGGATATAAAGTTAAATATTGGCGAAGTTAAAATTCTTAAAAATAAAATAATTCCTATATCAGGTAAAAATAAAAAAATTGAAATTACTTTGGATGATTGGAAAATTGAAGGTTCAAAATGGCAATTTAACGGATATCTTAAAATTCACAACGGAACACTCCATACAAATATAGTTGATATTCCAATTAAAGAAATGAATATAGAACCTGAAAAACTTTCCGGTGGAAAATTCGACTTAAAACGCTTAACACTTCCCGGAAATTTGCCTTTACATATTGTTGGAAATCCCGTATTGAATTATAGTTTGGCAGATAATTATTGGTTTTTATTTGTAGGAAAGGCAGAAAAAAAATATTCTTCTTATCTAAGTAATTTGCCGGGTATGACTGCAAATAGTAAAATATTAATAGATGCAATAAATCTTACAAGTAAAGGAGGCAAAGCATTTTCACCTGTTTACGGACAAGATGAAATTAAAATTTATAAGGTGGGATATCTTTCGGCTAGTAGCATAGAATCGTTCAAAAACTATACGGAAATCAGTGGATTGCGTTTTAAAATTCCCGGTTTTTCACAAAGTATGAGAATACGTTATGGTAAAGATAATTCAGGAAAACTTAAACTACGTTTGGTACCCTCAGGTATAGCCATGCAAGCAAACGGTGTACAAATGGATTTCGGTTTTAATCAATCCGACCAACAAACACAAAAATTAGACAACTCCGGTTTTATTGCAAGAGGACGTGTTTATGAGCATGGTAAGTTTTCTTTAAACTCTTGGCTTCATCATACGGTCGATTCAACATCTATTCTGGTTGAAACAAAACCCAAACAAACATTACCAATTGGTGGAAAATCTACTTACTTGGCAAATATTACCGGAAATATGAAAGTAGAAGGAAATTCATGGAATAACTTTACTTTTTCCGGAGATATGACCGGAACAAAAGGTGTAACCGATGATAAAAAGCGAACAAAATTTATAGTAGAAGGAGAAATAAAAGCAAACGGACAAGAACTGGGAATTAAAAATATAAATACACCGTTCGGAGATATGTCTTGGACTTATGAATTTGAACACTCAAGATTAATAGGAACGTTAACATTTCATAAAAACATTTCCGGTCTGCATATAGATGGTCAAGCCGAATCACTTGTTGATCCCGATGGTTGGTATCTTATTGCCGGTGGCAAAATGAAATTACCGGGTCTTGGCCCTGCACAAGCAGCAATTCTAATTGGAGATTATCCGCGTATGACACAAAGTGTAAGAGATATTTTTGCTACCTCGTCTTATAAAAAAGGTTTACCAGCTTCATTTGAAACACAAATAAGCGGTTTTCTTTTCTCCGGTGCTATTGCCATTCCGGTTATCATTCCGGATATCGATTTGGATCTGGTAATTTTATATGCAAAATTAGGTATTCATGCAGGTGGAGATGCCAGAGTTTGGATGAATTTTGACGGTAGCGGAAATGAATATGGAATGGGATTATTAGCATTTGTTCATGCTTTTGTTGAAGCAGGTTCAATTACTTGCACAAACGTTGCTGCAGATGCAACTGTTGAACTTGGAGCTGAAGGAAATTATCAAACCGCAAGTAAAACTTTTAATATTGATGGGTGTGGTTCTTTTAATTTAGGTATTCACGTAATTCAAAAAACACCTACTCCGGTTGGATGCAAAGGAACAATTTTTAATGAAGGTTTTGATTTTGGAATACGTTCTCTATTACATCTTGATAGTAACGGAAACAAAAAATTAAACTTTGAACTTGGCACTTGCAGTGGAAATTAGCTGTAACAATTAATTGCACGTTATGTATAAATATAAAACATTTTAGAGTATAAGATGAAAAAAATTAAATTAATAATTACTTTGTTAATAATTAACGGTTTTTTATTTTCGATATTTTCCCAAACTGTTTATGCGCAATGGGGAAAAAATGGAGTATTTATCGAATTAACAAAAAATCTGAATGATATAAAAAACGGTGAATTTCATATAATAAAAAAAACCGGTAATAAAAAAATTTCTATTGGTAAAACTTATGCAACAAAAAGCAAAAAAGATTTTATCAATAGATTGAATTATTACATAAAATTTC
>JALSNL010000337.1 GCA_026987055.1 Melioribacteraceae bacterium
AGGAGAAAGTTCGCAACGGGTGGTTTTTAATATTGGCGGTAATAAATACAGAATGATTTGCAGTTATTATTTCGGAAAGAAGAGTGTACATCTTTTTGTCAAATGGATTGGGACACATTCCGAATATACAAAATTATGCAATGCAAAAAAACAATATACAATTGATATTTATTGAGATTTGGAGATTAAAATGAATTCGTTAAAATATACTATTATTAAGAATAAAAAACAGTATAACAAGTATTGTAATATATTGGAGAATTTACTGATACAAAGAAAGAAATCACTAAATGATGAGATAGAACTTCTTACACTTTTAATTGAAAAATGGGATAACGAACATAATTCATTCAATGATATTGACCCGATTGAATTAATAAAATCTCTTTTGGAAGAAAATAATTTAAAGTCAAAAGATTTAGCAGAAATTTTAGAACTTTCCAAAGGTACGATTTCAAAAATATTAAATTATCAAAAAGGACTTTCTAAAGAAACAATTAGAAAATTAGCCAAACATTTTAATTTATCTCAAGAAGCATTTAATCGTCCTTATAAATTGAAAGAACAAATTCGAACAACACGTCCGTTAAAAAGAAAACGAAAGTTAAGCACTCAACATTATTAAAGAAACCCAAATTATTTTTTCAATACCACAAACCGTAACTAAGCTTAACAATAAATTGATTGGAATCGAACTGCCATCTGTTGCGGGTAATTTTATTTATGTTATGATTATAAACAATATACAAATCCGTAAGCGGCGTAATAGTCCAACGCATACGTGTGTTGCTTCCGAACAATTTGCTTTCACTATCATATTGAATGAAACTGCTTAATTGTAAATCGGATGAAAAATTAAG
Organism: Melioribacteraceae bacterium; assembly: GCA_026987055.1. Classification (GTDB taxonomy): domain Bacteria; phylum Bacteroidota; class Ignavibacteria; order Ignavibacteriales; family Melioribacteraceae; genus JALSNL01. Next base: position 861 of record JALSNL010000337.1, read on the forward strand.
TTGTAATCTACCGCCGAATAAATTTTGTGTAAAATTACCTTCTTTTAATTTTACAATGTTTTTCTCATAATTCAAATCGAAAATAATATTGCTTGTAAAACGCAAACTCATTTCTAGTTCAATTTGGTCTAAAGTACCGGTATAAAAAGTTCCGAACCACCAAGTAGCTTGTCCGCTTACCGGACGTTTGCTTGCGGATTCAAATTCCATCCGGTATCTGGTAAATTTATATTCGTCCGGTTTTAAAACAATTCCATCTTCAATTTCGAACGGTTCGTTTAACCTTTCCCCTTTCGGAACAATATTAAATTCAAACCTATCGCCGCTTTCCAAAAGGAAATGTATTGGAGCGAAAAAGAATAAATAGCTTTCCCATTGATTATTTAAATCGGTAACGTATCTGAAAAAATTTTCAAAAAAGAATTGCCGTATAAAATTCCACTTCGGTCTCGGCATAAAATCCATTCCGAAATTATAACTTTTAATTCCGATACGCGGAACAAAACCAAGTGAAGGTTGAAAAGCATCGCCAATATATTTATAGGAAAAAGATATATCAAACAAATCGTTCGGATAATCTATTTTCAATCCATATGATTTTTTATCACCGGTTAAATCCGGTCGATTGCTGTACAATCCCCAAAGACCAAAAAGAAAATTTTTATCGCCGAATAAGTTACTGATTTGATAAGTAAAATCGCCGCCCAGCACCCAGCTATGTTTTAAGTTTTCCGGGTCACCGATTGTAGCTAACAAACCTACATTGGATTGCTGAAAGATATTTTGTTTAATACGAATTACGCCCATATCCGAAGCAGGTACAAGACTATCAACTTTATTTGTGTGAACATACATTCCGCCAAAGTTTGTATTCCCGATTTTTCCGTTTAGTTTTCCGCCAATTGTAATAGGAACTTGTGTTCCTTTGTACAAACCTATTTTTCTACTGAAAAACGGTACAATACTTCTACCGCCAAGACCTAAACCGAAATCGTAAATATCGGCACCTTCCAAAAAGAAAGTTCTTTTTTCCGGAAAGAAAAGAGGAAAGCGTGTTAGGTTTGTTCTTCTGGCATCAACTTCCGTTTCGGCAAAATCCGTATTGATTGTTAAAGTTGCGGAAATATCCGGCGTAATTCTTTTTGTAATATCTCCGCTTAAATCTTTATCAAAAACAACTGCGGAACCATAGTTTTTATGGAAGCCGGCAGTAGGAGAAATTTTCATAAGCAAACCGTAACCCAAATTAAAATCGGGCAAGTTTGTTATTTTACCGGCATTGTTTAAGCTAATAACTTTATAATTCCTTTTAGTAGCGGTCCATCTGTCTTTTTCCAACAATCTGGCAATTCTTCTTTCAAAATTAAAACCCCATTGATGTAAACCTTTTTTAAAACTTAACGACTTAACGGGAATAATTATTTCCGCACTCCAACCGGTTTTGTTTATAGAAGTACGTGCATCCCAAACACCATCCCAATTGGAATTTTCATCTTCTCCTCTATCGGAAATAATTGCATCGTAACGGGAGCCGAAAGGATTTAAGGCAAATACATAACCGTTACGTTTATCAAGATAAGTATCGAAAACAAATTTTATATAATCTTCACCGTTTAGTTCAACATCCCTGGCTTTTGAAAATGCAGTAATTTTATTCGGATTGTCATAACAGATTATACCGATAATTATATTTTCTTTATCAGCTAAAATTTTTACAGTTGTTTTATAACTTGGAGCAGAATTTTCTTTCGGTTCCACCATTGTTAAATTATTAATAGATGTAGCAGTGTGCCAAAAAGGTTCGTTTAAAATTCCATCTAACCGTAAATCTTCTTTAACTTGTTTTACAATAATTGTTTTGTCCTTTTGTGCCAAAGATAAAGTTGTTAAAAAACTTAACAATATTGTTACTGTTAAAAGAATATGTTTTAAGTATTTTGATGTTTGCATATTGTAAAATAAAAATGTCTTTCGTGAACAGTAAAATTCCATTAAACCGAAAATAACTTTTGAAAAGTTGCTTTATTAAAAAAAGCTCATATAAGTTTAATTTACTTATTCAATATTACAATTTTACCCTTTTTAATTTTTCCGCCGGCTTTGGTAACATAAATATAAACACCGCTTGCCAATTTATTTCCGTTATTGTCCTGTGCATTCCACGTTACCGAAATTCTATCGCTTAATATAATCTTATGTGTTTGAGAATAAATCAAATTCATATCGGAGGAATAAATATTTAGTTCCGCTTCACCTGAAATATCCGAGTGTGTAGGAATAAATATTAAAGAATTTGAGTCATAAGTATATGGTTGCGGATACACATATTCTAGTTCATTTCTATCTGTATTGCTATTGGCAGGTTCATTATTTATAATATATACTTCGCTTATGTTTTGTAACGAACTGCCTTCAACTTTATAATAATAATATCCGTTTATTTTGCTTGCACCATCAAATGAATTACTTGCAAGTGTAAAAGTTATTTGATTATAGTTACTTGGATTTGTAGCTGCTGTAATTGCATCGGAATCACTGAATATTGATATAACCGTATCCGGTAAATCCTGCGAATTATCTAAAAAACGAATATATCTAATTGATACAGGTTCAATGTTTTTTAAATCTAATGTTTGTTTCGGTGAGGTAAAATCATATTTATAATATAATTTTATGGAAGGATAATATTCGGCTTCTTCAAAATATTTATTTTTTTTTGTATGATTTTTCGTAAAATAAATCCATTCGGCAAATTTTTTAAACTCTTCTTTAAATGAATACCCAAACTCACTAATGGCTTTTGCTATGGCAACAATAGCTCTATTACTATAAGGTTTAGCCATAAGTTCCCAACTTCTTTTTATAATTGCATCACCTGTATTGGGAACTTCTTTGCCGAATCTTTCACGTAAAAAAATATTCCAAATAGCTAAATCATAACCGTTATGTTTGATAAACGATTTTTCCGTATCATCGAAAAAAGAATGGATATAAGAATAATAATCGTTTACTTCATCAAAAACAGTTTCTTCCATTGCCGTTGAAGTAAGTTCGTGATAATATCTATCATCCAAATAAAGTCCGTAATTTCCCATTTGTATTGTATGATGAAACTCGTGTGCAACTGTTGCTTTAGCCGCTTCTATACCAAAAGTATTGTAACCTTCACTTTGCTTAAAATCATTATCTATTTGGATGTAGCTTGTATATTTATTATCTCCGAGTGAGCTATCGGTATTTGTTAAAGCATAGTTGCCTCCGCTCATATCTTGAATATAAATATCCGTTTTATTATCTCCTCCATGCATATTATCTTCCGGCGGCGGCGGATAACCAAGAATATTTATTTCGTAATTATATGAAGAATCTAATGCGGCGGAAATAGCAGCTATATTATCGCTAATGCTTTGTCCCGGTAAATATCCCGGTTTGTTATAGCCGGTAGTATCATAATGAATTCTAAAAAATCCGGATTTGGAAACAATACTTTTTTGCAATGTTGGTCTTGAAAGAATTTTGTTAATTGTTTGCTGCTGTTCTATACTAAATTCGTTAAAATGTCTTTTAACATCTGCCGCAAGTCCAAACCCACATTTAATTGGTCGGTTCTTAATTGTTTGAATTGTTTGTCCGGTTTGGTCTTTAATATTTCTTTCCGGTTTTAATTGTAGAAGAGCATTATACAATGAATCTAAATTTTGCGAAAGTACTGATGATTGCAAAATAACAAACAAAATTAGAATAATTTTTTTCATTCGATTTCTTTAAAAGATATACAATAATTTTTAGAATTTGAATAAACAAAATACAGTTTGTTAAATATTATATCTACATAAAAATCATTGACATTTTTTACAAATATTTCTTTTACTTTTTCAAATTTATTTTTTTTCCCGTTTAATGTTAGAATAACAAGTTTATTTTTTTTTCTGTTAAAATAGAGCAGATTTTTTGAGTTTGTTTTTGTATCGTAAAAATATTGAATTTTTTCACGTTCCATATTAGCAAGTATTTCTTCCGTATTAATTTCGTTTTGCTCAATCTTTTTCTTTGTTAATGAATATAAAAATGTTTTTCCATCATATTGAATAATAGTATGTGTCAACCGGTTATTGCTGTTTTTAATAAATTTAGCCTTAACATTTAACGTATCACTTACCTTAAAACTTAACAAAGGATGTGATGAATTATTAAAATATTTATATAAACTAATTTTTCCTTCGGTTTGTTTCCAATAAAAAATTTCATCAAAATTTCCAAATGCCGAGCTAATTACCGAAGTATCAATTTGTTCTAATTTACCGGGGACATATTTATTCTTTTTAAAATTGAATTTCTGTTTAAATAGAATTTTATTCTCACTTTCCAAAACCGTAAAGGACAAATTATTTTTAAATTTGATTTTTTGAATAGGTTTAGCTGAATAAATAAAAATATGGTTATTAGCTTTTGCAATTTCTCCTATTTTTAATACTTCCAACAATCTGCTATTTTTTTGATAACCGATAATTTGAGATTTTTTATAAAGTACAAAATCGGAAATCTTATTAAACAAATGGAATTTTTTTAATTTATTTACATTGGATAGAGAATCCATTGCAAAAATTCTTATATCATTATTAACCGTTTCATAAGTTACTATAGCGGTTGTTTTATCTTTTTTATTATTTTTTAATCTTATTATTGAAGGTTTTCCTCCTATTGAAAAATTAAAATTCTTTTTGCTGTTATTGCTGTTATTGCTGTTAGACAAAATATTAATTTTGCCCAAGCTACTTAAAAGCAGTAAACTTTTTTTTGATGAATCCGTTTTTATTACCACATCGGAAAGCTCATCAAATAAATATTTATTTTCATATTTATTTTCTAAAGAATCGGAAAATTCTATAACTGTACGATTATTTGTTTTATCTAAAAAAACTTTTTCATTCAAAGAATCGGAAGTAACATCGGTAAACAAAACATTATCGGGTGTAAACTCATAGTTAAAAACCTTGTGGTCATTAAACGAATAAACCGAATCGCCAATTAAAATTTCCAGACTATGTTCTCGGGTTAGTACTAAATCATCAAAATCATCGGAATTATAATTACTTTTTTTTATTCCGGAAAGAGATTCTGTAAATTCCAATTCCCTATTAAAATTAATTTTGCCACTGGCATAATTTTCATAAAATTTCAAAGAATTATTCAGCATATCAATAAGTACAATATCTTTAAAACCATCCTGATTAAAATCAATCATCTCCAAATCTTTTACTACCATTTGGTTTATTAGCTTGTTTGCAGATAATTTATATTTAATATTTTTTACAACAGATAGTCCGTCAAAATTATTCCCGTAAATCAAGGCTTCATTTTCACCATCATTATTAAGATCAACAATTTTTATTGCAGAAGGATATGAATTAAATTCTATTGTGTTTAATAATTGTAAAGTATTCTGCTTTGTAAAAGAAGCTAAACCAACCAAACGTTTGTTACGGGAAATAAAAAGATAATAATCAATTCCGGTTTTTGTTTTGGTTAACCATTTAATATCATCAATAGGAAACAAAAAAAACTTGCGGATAGGTTCGGAATATGTTGAATCGGATAAATTTTTATGGAGCACAAAGTTCTTGCGATTATTTCCGCAAAGAAAAATATCTTGATATCCGTCATTATTAAAATCAAGAAGAACAATTTTTTTATAGCCGGAATATGTTTTAATAGATTCTAATCTGCCAAAGTTATTAAGAATTACTTGAGCAGATATATTGATGGAAATAAGAAGAAAGAACCCAAAAATAAACTTAAGTTTTTTTTCTGGAAAGCAGGCGCACTCTTCGTCTTTCAAGAGCATCTTTATACCTTCTTTTTTCATCATCTGTTTCCGGTGTAATTTTAAATGTTTTAATCGGTTTGCCATTTTCGCCTACACTAACAAATGTAAGATAAGCAGAATTTGTATGGAAATCTTTATGTTTGGAAAAATTTTCTGCAAAGACCTTAACCCCAACTTCCATAGAAGTATTAAACGCACGGTTAACGGAAGCTTTAAGTGTAACAACATCTCCAAGTTTTATAGGCAAATGAAAATCAATATTATCCACCGATGCGGTTACACAAACTCTTCTTGAATGTTTTGCAGCAGCCAACGCAGCACAAATATCAATCCAATGCATCAGTTGTCCGCCAAGTAAATTACCAAGCTGATTTGTATGCTGAGGTAAAACCAATTCGGTCATTGTAATAATGGAATCTTGCACAGTTCTAATTTTTGTTTTAGCTTGTTGCTTTGCCATTATTCACCTTTAAGTAAACTTTCTTTTAACTTTTTTAACTCTTCGGCTCTTTTGTCATTGGGATATTTATCTAAAAAAGTAGCAATATTTCTAAGTGCTTTATCAACATAATGTTTTTGATCGACCAAAATTTTTATTTTATTATACAACGCTTCAGGAGCATATTTTGTATCGTGGTAAGTTTCATAAACTTTTGTATAATATTGCATTGCCGCATTATAGTATTCCATTCTTTCATAAATTTGGGCACTGTGAAATTCTTTATGAGCTAATTTTAAATTTAATTCATTTATCTTTTTTTCGGCTTCCTTAACTTTAGGATGCGTTGGAAAAAATTCTATAAATGCTTGAAATTCTTCAATTGCTTTTTTTGTATAGCTTTGGTCTAATTGATAATTAGGAGATAACTTGTAATAAGATTCTGCCAACATAAATTGAGCATCTTGAACAAAAGTACTGGTTGGAATATCTCTAATTAATTTGCTAAACTCATAAGCGGCTAATATATATTGTTCGCGTTTAAAATAGGTCATTCCTAAAAAATATTGTGCATCATCGTTAATAGCCGTTCCCGAATATTGTAATAATATTGATTGATATTCGCGAACTGCTTCTTCATAATCTCCATCGGTTAAAAGTTTTTGTGCATATTGTAAATGTTGTTCGGCTGTAAATCCGGTTGTATCAACTGTTGAGGAACAAGCAGAAAGCAAGCCAAGCAGTAATAGAACGAAAAAATATTTTTTAATAATCATAAATTTATTTTTTTCCATATAATGAATTTTAAGTTTGTAAAAGTAACTAATAATTTAACTATTAAACAGATTCTTTATTGATTTAATTTTCTGTTAAAAACTATCTAACTAAATTTTTTATTTTCTCCGGAAGCTTAAGGAATATTCTATTGATAAGTTCCACTTTATTAATTTTTGCAGAAACTATTTTAATTAAATCAATTGCTTCTTAAACTGAAAAAAAGATATATTGCAATAGCTGCCGTGCTAATAGCAATTGCAGGTTCTAATAAGCTGGAAAAAAAAGGTTCATTTGGTAAATCTGCTGCTGAAAACTGATATGCAATATTTTCCAGTTTTTTTACATCATCATACATTACGGTATCTAATACCGTAAAATTAAATTTTTTTACTTTTCCAATCTTATTATTGTTCTCAAAAAAATAAGAACCATCCAAAGTTGATTCTCTTTCAACCAAATAAGTTCCTAAAATTCCATCCTTAAAAATATTTTTATAATATACTTTCGCATTATCCAAAGTATATATAAGCTTTGGTAAATTTGATGATTCTTTTTTATTTAATAATTTGAAATTATTTTTTTGCAACTCGGAAATTAATTTTGTTTGTAAAATTTCATAATCATTTGCTGCAACAAATTTAAGAACCAGCTTGCCGTAATTATTACTGCTTGTATCCAGTTTAATTACTTCTGCGGATTTACCAACCAAACCTTCAATCATTTCCAAATTGGTTTTTGTCTGAGCAAAATAATTCAAATTTATAAAAACACTAAAAACAATAATTAAAAACCCGGTATATCTTTTGCTTTTTTTCACTATCCTAACTATATTATTTTTAATAAGAAAAAATAGCTAAATATAAAGCAAAAATAAAACAATCCTTTTATTAAATCCGTTTATCGTATTTTTACATTTGCATTTACTTATTGTTCCTATTATTTCGATAATAAATAATTAAACAACGGATTTTAATAGGTCAAAAAAATGTAATATATTGCCTTTAACTTATTTTATTTTTAAAATCAGTTATGAAAATAGAGGAGTTTATGAAAAAAATTTTGGTATTCATTTTATTGCCGGTGCTTTTAAGTAATTTAACAGCTCAGACCACATTTAATTTTTTACGTTTAGATCAAAGTCCGCGTGCTGCTGCTTTAGCCGGTAGTTTTGTAGCCAACAATGATGACCCGAATGTGATGTTTTATAATCCTGCAGGTATTAATTATTTAACTAAACGTCCTGTTTCATTTTCTTTTGTAAAACATTTATTAGACATAAATTCGGCAAGCATTGCTTATTCCCAAATTCTAAAAGATATAGGCAGGTTTGCTGCCGGTATTCAATATATTAATTACGGTTCTTTTCAAGGAGCTGATGAGTTCGGAGCAAAAACTACAAAATTCGGTGCAGGAGAATTAGCGGCAATCATTGGTTATGGCAATCAGCTTGATAAGAATTTTTATTACGGAGTTAATTTAAAATTTATTTTTTCAAGTATCGAAAAACGTTCTTCTATTGCATTTGCTACAGACTTAGGCTTGCATTACAGTATTCCGGAACAAAGATGGAACTTCGGTTTTTCCATATTAAATTTAGGTTCTCAAATAACACAATATTACAGCACAAAAGAAAGTTTACCTTTAGATGTAAGAATTGGTTTTTCAAAAACACTTGCCCACGTTCCTTTTACTTTTTTTGCCTCGCTAAACAAATTAAATGAAAGCTATAATAAATTCAGCGATAGGTTAAAACAATTTACCGTTGGCGGAGAATTCAAAATGAGTAAGGTTATTAAGCTTCGTTTCGGTTATGACAATGAAAAAAGAAAAGAATTGAAAGTTAGTGATACTGCCGGATTAGCAGGATTTAATTTTGGAGTTGGCATTCTTGTTAAAAACTATAATGTTGATTATGCTTTTTCTTCTATGGGTGTTATTGGTGCTTTACATAGAATTGGAATATCCACAGCTTTTTAGAATTTTTCTTTTGAAATTAAATTATAAAAATGAAAAGTTATAAATTGTAAACT
>JALSNL010000338.1 GCA_026987055.1 Melioribacteraceae bacterium
CGTTTAATTGAAGAAGCAGCAAACAAACTAAGAGAAATTACCTCGGCAGGTGGAACTGTTTTATTTGTAGGAACAAAAAAGCAAGCCAAAAGCGTTATTGCCGAAGAAGCAAAACGTTGCGGAATGAATTGGGTTAGCGAAAGATGGTTAGGCGGTATGTTAACAAACTTCACCACTATTCGTAAAAGCATTACAAGAATGCAAAAAATTGAAAAAATGGAAACCGACGGTACTTTTGAAAAGTTAAGAAAAAAAGAACAACTATTTAAAACCAGAGAAAAAGATAAATTAAAAAAGATTCTTGAAGGCGTTGAAACAATGAAAAAAATGCCTAACGCTATTTATGTAGTTGATATCAAAAAAGAATCTATAGCTATAAATGAAGCAATAAGATTAAACATACCAATTTTCGCAATTGTTGATACTAATTGCGATCCTGATCCGATTGATTATGTAATTCCTTCTAATGACGACGCTGTTAGAGCAATTGAAACAATAACAAAAGCAATGACTGATGCTATTATAGAAGGAACTCAAAAATATAGTGAAATTAAAGCGGAAAAAGCCGCTGAAAAAGAAAAATTAAAGAAACAAGAAAAAATAAAAACTACAGATACTGCAAAAACAAGTAAACCTAAAATCAGAAAAGTAAAGTTTGATAATAAAGGAACACAAAAAGATATCAGCAATAATGTAAAAGACGATGCTTCAAAGAAAAAAGTAGTTAAAACTGAAGAAAAAAAATCCGAAGAAAAAACAAAAACTGCTATAGTAGATGATTATTTACCTTGTAAAGATTATTCCGGTGCGGAAGGATTTTATACCTTTTACAGAGAAGATAGAAAAGAACATTATTTTGCTTTTAACAACAAAGATGGAAAAACATTTATTAGATCCGAAGGTTACACAACTGAAAAAGCTATGAAAAACGGTATCGAATCCATACAAAAAAATGCTCCGATAGAAAAACGTTGGACCACGGGAACTGTATTAGATGGGAAACAACATTACTATGCAATTAAAGCCGGAAACGGTCAAGAAATTGGTAGAAGTTGTTACTATCCAACTAAAGAAGAAATGGAAGCAGACTTAACTTGGTTAAGAAGCTCAGAATCATCTTTAATTAACAATGATACTACAGATAAAACAGAAGAAAAATAAGAAATAAAAAATAAGGATATAGTAATTATGGCAATAACAGCACAACAGGTTAAAGAATTAAGAGATAAAACCGGTGCAGGAATGATGGACTGTAAGAAAGCACTTACGGAAGCAAACGGGGATTTTGATAAAGCTATTGAAATTCTTAGAAAAAAAGGTGCTGCGGTAGCTGCTAAAAGAGCAGAACGTAACGCCAGTGAAGGAATTGTTTTAACAAAACTTTTAGATAATGAAACAACCGGAATTATTGTAGAAGTAAATTGCGAAACCGATTTTGTTGCTAAAAGTGACGATTTTATTAACTTTGCTAATTTTATTTTAGATGCTGTAGTTTCAAATCAACCTGCAAATATTACTGAATTACTTTCTCAAACTTTTAACGGAAAATCCGTACAAGAAGAATTAACTGCAATAATTGGTAAAATTGGTGAAAAAATTGAAGTATCAAGATTTGCTATAGAAAAATCTGAAAATGGCTTGGTAACGGATTATATTCATCACGGTTCTAAATTAGGTGTTCTTTTAGTAGTTGACGATGTTAAAAGTGAAGTAAAAGAAGAACTTATTCCCTTAACAAAAGATATTGCAATGCAAATTGCAGCTATGAAACCTTCTTATGTATATAGAGAAGAAGTTCCGGAAGAAGTTATTGAAAAAGAAAAAGAAATCTATAGAGAAATAGCCAGAAAAGAAGGAAAACCGGAACAAATATTAGATAGAATTTCCGAAGGCAGATTAAATAAATTCTTTAAAGAGAATTGTTTGTTTGAACAAGTATCCGTTAAAGACAATTCTAAATCCGTTGGGGATTTAATTAAAGATTTTAATACAAAGCATTCATCAAATGCTAAAATTAAATTATTTCACAGATATCATCTTAGTGATGAGAAAAAGTAATTTTTTTTAAGGTCTTATTTTTTAATAAGACCTTTTTTTTTATATTTTAAGGAATAATTATGGCACAAAAACTAAAATACAAACGCATTCTTTTAAAACTTAGTGGTGAATCTCTTCTTGGTAAAAAAGGACATGGAATTGATCCGGCAATGTTAAACTTTTTTGCCGAAGAAATTAAACGTATTCATAATTTAGGTGTTCAAGTAGGCATTGTAATTGGCGGGGGAAATATTTACAGAGGTCTTAATGCCGGCGAGCAAGGAATTGATCGAGTTACAGGAGATCAAATGGGAATGCTTGCAACTGTTATTAATGCCTTAGCTTTGCAAAA
>JALSNL010000339.1 GCA_026987055.1 Melioribacteraceae bacterium
TTCCGTCTTTAATATCCAACGGACCTGTTGAACCGATACCAATTCCTAAAACTTCATTCATTTTTGTGGTATTATTCAGCAATACTTTTTCAACGGAATTTATAATTCGTTTAACAATATCTTCGGCACTATCACTACTTCCGGTAGGAACTTTGATTGGTTCACCAATTATTTTTCCTTCTTTTGTTATAGCCCCAACCATTATTTTGGTACCACCTAGGTCTATTCCTATAATTAAATTTTTATCCACTTAATTTTCCTTTAAATCCAATTTCCCTTTACCCCAAACCGATAAATAAAAAACATATCCGAATGCTAAAATATTTATAACCATTGCCCATTTCATATTCAATAACTCGCCTGTTGCACCAACCAGCCATCCTACAAAAGCACCTCCAACTATTGCAGTACCTAAAATACCTGATATTGTTCCGTGATTATCCTTAAAACTGTTTATTGCAGCACTGAATATTGCGGTAAATGAAGCTGCCGTAAAATAACCAACAATAGCAAAAGCTATTAATGATGTAGTCATATCTCCTAATATTGCAACAACCAATGCCAATACAGTTCCTAAACTGTGTGAAATGAATATTTTCCTTTCACCAATATATTTCATTAAAGGAGACAATATAAGTCTTCCTAAGGCCTGCAATAACCAAAATAACCCGACAACTAAAGCCGCTTTTGAGGGAAATGCCGAATACAATAACGAACCTTCGTTCCAAAAAGAATCCGAATTACTAACACCGTGCACCTTACTCATAAATGTTATAATGTAAGATGAAACACCAACCTCGGCACCAACATAGAAAAAAATACCGAGCCCGTATGCAATAATTATTGGATTTTTAATGAATGATGTAATCTTAGAAAATTGGATTTTTTCTTCTTCTTTAATTGTAACTTCGGGGAACTTAGCTAAGAAAAGCATTAATAATATGACAAGATTTACAATACCAAAAAGTAGATATACTGTATTCCACGTATATCCATTTGCCTGAACTAAAGGAACTAGCACAGGACTAAAGGCGTATCCCAAAGAGCCTATCCCAATTATTATTGTTAAATTCATTGTATATTTTGTCGGAGAATCTAATTCTCTAATAAAAGGGTTACCTGCTATTTGAATTGCCGTAACACCAACACCAACAATGAAAATCATAAAAATAACTACTAGATAATTATTGCTAAGATAAAATAGAAACGAGCCCAATGTCATTAATACCATTCCTAAAAGTAAAATAGATTTAGCACCATATTTATCCATTGCTAACCCGAAAGGGATTGATGTGAGTCCGTAAGCTAAAAAGAAAGCAAATGGAAGAAGAGCGGCAATAGCAAGTGAAACATCATATTCAACTTGAAATTTATCAATTATTACTCCTATAACTGATGTTAATAGCCCAAAAGAAATGTACATCAATATTGTTACAATTAAAAGATATGTATGTTTTTTTGAGTTAGTCATTTCCTACCTTATTCTATTACTGTAACTTTTGCACCACGTGAAAAACTTCCCGCTTCTAATCCAAGAGATTTACCTAAATAATCAACAAGTAATTGAACAGGGATTATGCTAAGAATGGAAAATAAATATTCATCTTGTTCATCAATTTTTAATATTTTTATTTTTTCATTTGAAATATCGGTATCAATGTTTGTTATCAACAGCACTTTACCACCAAAGTTTGCAATATCTTTTGCCATTTGGATGCTTTGTTTAATTGTTTTTCCTTCGGGGGCAAAGAGAACCGATTTAAAACCTTTTTGAACCATTTCCATAGGACCATGTCTGAATTCACCTCCTAAAGTTCCCGATGCAGCTGTCCGTGTTGCTTCTTTATACATTAATGCACTTTGCATAGCCGTAGAATAACTTGGACCTCTTGCAATAATTTGGAGGAATGGTAATTCGCCAAGAAATTCGTGTACTTCATCAATCCATTGTTTATAATTATTTAGAACATCTTCTATTTTATCTGCTAGGTTTTCAATTGATTTTATTCTATCGCTTTCCCAATTGCTCGACAAATACCATGCTAAAATAAATGACACAAGTGCAGTTGTAATAAAAGTTTTCGTGGAAGTCATATCTTCTTTGCCTGCTTTACTCAATAAAGCTATATTTGATTTTTTTGCAAGACTACTATTGGCTTCATTTGTTATTCCAATGCAATAAACATCTTGAGGAATAATTTTTAGGATTTCCTTAATCTCGAAACTTTCACCGGATTGTGAAAAGCATATCAATAAAGTTTTTTCTGATAGTAAGCCTATATTATAGTGCAGAAGTTCACTTGAATTAACAACAAAGGATTTCAACCCAAATTTATTAAACAAGTTAGCAGCCGAGTATGAAATAAAATACGAGCTTCCCATACCTGTAAAAATTATTTGTTCAAACTTATTTTTTTCAAAAATATTTTTAATTTTTATTAATACTTCCTTCCCCTCAAAATCCGTATAATATTTTAGAGTATTAATTAACGCTTCCGGTTGCTCTAAAATTTCACTTAAAAATTCATTCATTATTTCACCTTTATCATTCTTAAATTCCAAATACTTTTTGCTCTATTAACTCCATGAGAATATGTTACATATAAATTATTGTTGAATATATACTGGAAGGCACATGCATCGTTGTTTGATAAAATTGGATTATTAGTTACTCTCTTATACCCTTTGTCAACTTCATCCGAATAAAAAGCATTTGTAACCCATTTTATTTCATCATTAATTTTTCCAAATTCTTCAACAAGCAAATAATATTTCCCTTCATAAAAGGTTACCGAAGGTGCTGCTATTACAGTTTTTGAAGAAACTATGAGACGAGATTTTTTGTTTTTGAGTTCTAAGATATTTTTAGATTTGCGAACTACAATATTCCATATTTTTTGTGTTAAATCTATCTTGGTTCCATGATAATAGAATAGATAAAAATTTCTATCATTTTCATCAAAGTAGATAAAAGGGTTTTGATTGTGTTCGCCTTTAACATAAGGAACTATTACTGTTTTGTTTTCAAAATCCAGCCCATTTTTACTACTTACCATTACAATTCTGCTAAAACCTTCATTATTATATTCAGCATAAAACATGTAAAAAGTATCATACTGGTAAATAACTGTGGGCCAGCGACAATTATTATTTATGATTGGATTATGCTCATACTTTTCCCAGTTAATCAAATCATTACTACGTGCTAAGCCACTTTTTTTAACATGTGAATCCTTTGCATGATAATGGTCTAATCCGTAGTATGCCCAATATTTATAACCATCTTTATTAGCTTCAACAATAGAAAAAGTATGAACGGCATTTGCATCCCAGCTACATTTATCGCCGTAAAAAATTAGGGAATTTGAAACTATAGCTGGATATTTTAAATTTTGTCCGAATTGGATTGAATCGAATAACACTACAAAAACGAACATCATTCTTAAAAATCTTTTTAGTGTCATTATTTCTCCTTACTGAATTATAGTTTAATTTTATACCATTATTACTTCAACTTCACATTCATTAAATCTTTTCAATTCTTTTTTGGTTAGTGCTTTTGTAGTAATAATTTTATCTATCTCATGAACTTTAGAGATAACCCCCAAACTTCTACGCCCGAATTTTGAAGAATCTACTAATAAAATTACTTCACCGGAAACTTGCATCATTACTCTGCTAGTTTGTGCTTCTATTATATTTGGTGTAGATAATCCAACTTCAAAATCAATCCCATCAACACCTTGAAATAATTTACCTGCAGAAATTCTTTGAAGAACACTATCGGCAAGAGGTCCTATTAAAGTAGAAGATTCCTTTTGCAAAACACCTCCTGTTAAAATTACCTCGAAATTACTATTTGCTAATTCGGAAGCAATATTTATGGCATTGGTTATTACTGTAATGTTACTCATATTTTTAATTTCTTTAGCTAATAAAGAAATTGTTGAACCGGAATCTAAAATAATTGTATCTCCTTCGGAAATTAGCTTGGAAGCTTCTTTGGCAATTTTAATTTTTTCATCTTGGTGAAGTTTTTCTTTCTTATCTAAGGCTAGCCCAGGATATAAAGCGGTATTCTTTATTGCTCCCCCATGAGTTCGTTTCAGCAAGCCTTCACTCTCCAATAAGGCTAAATCTCTTCTTATTGTAACTTGCGTGGTATTAAATTGCTTATATAAATCTTTTATTAATACACGTTTTTTTTCATTAAGAATTTTAAGAATTTTTTCTCTTCGTTCTTCCTGAAAAAGACCATTTTCACTTGCCATAATAACCACCATTATAAATATTAAATGTTTGTTTGTTTTTGTTTCTATTATTATAGTGTTTTTTTATGTTCGTTTATTTTCGTTTATGCAAAATATCATATTATTTTCAAAAGTGCAATATTTTTTTGTGATTCATACTTAAGCCTACTACAAAAAAGTTCTTTCTGTCTTTACAAGGTGTTTTGTGCCGTTGCAATCTTTAGAATTTAGCACAATATCGACAAATTGCTTCGATGAAAATTACTTCGCAATGACACTTTTGACCTTTTGGGATTGGACTTATACTTAAAATAGATTTATTTTTTAAGTAACGTCAAAAAATTGTATTAGCAATGATTTTACAGGTTAGTTATGATAGTAACCTTAGATATATTAAAATAAGGTAAATATACCCAATCAAAATCAATAGATAAAAACTTCATGATTGATTTTCAAAAACACAAGGAATGATTATTTTGTAAACAACCTTGGCTTTATGACAGTATTCACAAACTGTATGCAATAATCTTTATCACATGATGGTTACTAACAAGTTAAAAGAATTACAATCAGATCGGAGAAATTATTATTCCATATTAAAACTGTTTTTATTTTCCCATAATATTTTTAGAGTAGAAAATAAGTCATTAATCCTATCAAACTTTTTTGAGATGATTAGCTCTATAAAAATTGTTGAATTAAATAGGTTAGAATATTTTTGAGCGAGCGACGGGATTCGAACCCGCGACATTCAGCTTGGGAAGCTGACACTCTACCAACTGAGTTACGCTCGCTTTTCCAGTGTAAAAATAGTTACACTTAACTAATTTTCAAAATACAATTATAAAGTTTATTTATTTTTCCGAATCTAAAAAATTAGTAATTTTATTTATGGCAAAAAAGAATAAGCAAATTGTTAATAAACAGATAAACGAACTTTTAATAATTGCCGGAATTATTTTATTCAGTATTCTATTTTGGGATTCGGTTTTTATTTATCCTATTAAATTTTTTGTGGTTATTTTGCACGAAACAAGTCACGCTATTGTAACTATTATTACAGGCGGAACCGTTAAAAGTATTTATATTACTTCCTATCTTGGAGGCATAACAAAAAGTAATGGCGGAAATTCTTTATTAATAGCTTCGGCCGGTTATCTCGGTAGTCTTATTATAGGAGCATTATTATTTATTTCCGCATATAATAGTAAGGTAAGAATAATTACAACAAAAGTTTTATCCGTTATTATTTTACTAATTACCGTTGGATATCTAAAAGGAAATATATCTGTTTTTTTTGGTCTTTTAATAAGTATATTTTTCTTTTTTTTACCAAATTACTTTAACAAAATATTTGCTTCTTTTTTCCTAAAATTTATTGGATTGATTAGTTGCCTTTATGTTTTAACGGATATTAAAAACGACTTAATTACAACATCAATACGTGAAACCGATGCTCAAGTAATTGAGTTTATTACAGGTATTCCCTCGTTAGCCGTTGGATTTTTGTGGTTAGTAATTTCTTTGTTAATAGTTTATTTTTTAATCAGATACAGTTTAAGAATTATCAGATAAAACTTGTTCCGTAGTTTTACCATCATTAACAAATTTCAATATGAATAAACCCACTATAAAAAACGCACCGATTGAAAGAATTGCAAATCTCTGGCTAGATGTTATATAACTTACAAAACCAAATACCAAGGGACCAACAACAGCTGAGCTTTTTCCGAACAAGGAATAAAATCCGAAAAATTCCGTTTTTTTATCGTTTGGTGTTAACTTACTCATTAAACTTCTGCTTGTTGATTGTGTAGCTCCCATAACACTTCCGGCTAACAACCCAACAAAATAGAAACTTTTAATCATTAAATCTTTTGGCGTTAGCCGGGTAATTTTTACAAGAAAATCCATTAGTAAATTTTTTTCTTCACTTGTATAAAATGCTATTATAATAGTAAATATCCAAATTACTAATGTTATGGTAATTGATTTTTTTTGTCCTATGGAATCGGAAATAATACCAAATAAAGCTGCTCCAATTATTGCTGTTGATTGTACTATTAGAAAAAAAATAATTAAGTCTTCCATTGTAAATTTAAGTGTTGTAGAGGCATAATTACCTGAGAAAAAAATTACAGTGTTTACTCCTTCTATATAAAAGAAAAACGCAAGTAAAAATAGAGTTAAATTTTTATACTCTTTTAAATGTTTAATTGTGGATGTTACTCTTTCCACTCCTATTAGAATATAAGATTTAGGAGCTTTAACATCTTTTCTTGAATCTTGTAAATAAATAAAAATAGGAACTGCAAAAATCAAAAAGAAAAGAGCCGATAACGGGAAAGTTTCCTTTATCAGATTATTATTTATAAACGGCAAAGAAATTGCTAGTACCACCAAAGAACCAAGGTATCCCATAGCAAAACCATATCCGCTTACTCTTCCGTAATTTTTTTCAGTCGTAATTTCAGGAATAAAAGCATCATAAAAAACCAAACCGGATTCAAACCCAATATTAGCAATAACAAAAAGAATAAGTGCAATATAAAGGTCACCTTCGCCGGTAAAGTAAAGTAATGCTGTTGAAACTATACATAGTAATGTAAAAAATAAAAGGAATCGTTTTTTCCCGGCAGAATAATCTGCAATTGCACCTAAAATGGGAGAAATAATTGCAGTAATTATCATAGAAATGCTAATTCCAAAACTCCAGTATAAATCACCTACGGGTTTGCCTTGAGCTATAACATTTTTAAAATAAACCGCAAATATAAATGTTACAACAACAATAGAAAAAGAAGTATTGGCAAAATCAAAAAGAGACCATACAAATATTGTAAATTTGCTTTCCTTAGTCGGAATTTTTGTGGAGCGTGTTTTCAATAAGTCCTCTACCTACCTTTTTAATTTTACCATCTTTTTTTAATTCAATCAGTACTGCATCAAGTATTCCATTTAAGAATCTACCGCTTTTTGCCGTACTATATTCTTTGGCTATTTCAATTGTTTCGTTAATTGTTACTTTAGTAGGAATATCTTCTGCCGAAAGTAATTCGGCTATTCCTATTTGCAAAAGTAATCTATCAATAACCGCTATTCTGGAAACATCCCAATTTACTAATCTTTGTTTAATAATTTCATTTAATTTATCTCTGTTGGCAATTACATAATTTACCAAACCATTAATAAATAGAAGGTCTTCTTCCTTTTTGATATCGGTTAGTTGAAAATTCATAATATCAGTTAAACCACTGCCTTGCATTTCAAATGCATATAGAATTTGCAAAACTTTTTCGCGTAGTATTCTTCTTTTGGATTTCATTTTTTATCCGAATAATTTATCTGCTTTTATTTGTAAAAATATTTTTCATTCCGCCAATTTGAGAAAGTCTTTTTTCTGCAATTTGTGCAGAAGCTTTACAAGTTGGAATATTTTGTTCTTTGGAATTTTTAATTACTTTAGTAAGATTATCATAAATTTTATCTGCTTGTTTTAATGCTCTGTCTTGTCTGTAACCTTCTAATTCATTTGCTACATTAATCAAACCGCCGGCATTAATAACATAATCCGGAGCATAAAGAATTCCTTTGTCAAAAAGAATTTTACCATGTTTTTCTTCATCTTCAAGTTGATTATTTGCAGAACCGGCAATTATTTCACATTTTAATTTTCCTATGGTATCATCATTTATTACACCGCCAAGTGCACAAGGAGAAAAAATATCCATATCCATATTAAATATTTTATCAGGTTTAATAACTTCTGCATTTACGGTTTTTAATACATTCTCAATTTTTTCAGCATAAATATCAGTAACATATACTTTAGCACCGGAACTTTCCAAATACTCTGCTAAATTTTTACCGACTTGTCCTACGCCTTGAATAACAATTTTTTTATTTTCCAAAGAATCATTTCCCCATTTAGCTTTTGCACAAGCTTTAATTCCAACAAAAACACCATAAGCTGTAACAGGAGAAGGATCACCGGAACCACCTAAGGCTTTTGAAATACCGGTTACGTATTTTGTTTCCATTCTAACAAATTCCATATCATCCACTGTTGTACCAACATCTTCGGCTGTATAATATCTTCCTGCTAAACTGTTTACATATTTTCCAAAAGTTCTAAAAAGCAATTCACTTTTTTGAGTATTTGAATCTCCTAATATAACTGCATTTCCTCCGCCATAATTTAATCCGGTAACAGCAGCCTTATATGTCATTGTTTTAGAAAGTTTGAGTACATCTTTTAGTGCATCATCTACACTGTTATAGTTCCACATTCTGGTTCCGCCAAATGCAGGTCCCAAACTAGTATTATGTATTGCAATAATTGCTCTTAAACCGGCATCTTTATTAGAACAAAATATTATTTGTTCATGTTCATCTTTTTCCATAATTTCAAATTTTTCCATTCATACTCCTAAATTATTAAATCCCGAAAATCCAAAATAAAAGTAAGCCTATGCTATCTCTAAATCTATAAAACAAGGATTTTTTCCACGAAAGTTTGTAATCCGATGCAACTCCAACAGCCTCTATATTAAAAAAATCCGCCATTTCTAATATTCTTTTAAGATGGAAATTATCCGAGATAAAAATTATTTTACTTTTTTTATTGTTTAACAGATTTTCTTTTATAAATTTTATTTGTTCGTTAGTAGTTGTGGTTTTTTCTTCACTTAATATGTTGTTTTCATTCAAATGCTTGTTATTTTTCAAATAATTTGTTGCAGCTCTGGCTTCACTTATTTCGCCGGGAGCATTGCCACCGGTAAGCTGAATTTTTTTTATAATACCTTTTTTATACAATTCAAATCCTTTTTCAATTCTTCCTCTGAAAATAGGACTTGGTTTGTTTCCGCTCCAAACCGCTGCACCGAAAACAATTCCGATATCATAACGTATATTTTTTAATTCCTTATTGTTAATCCTAAAAGATGTAACAAAAGAAATAAACACTAATAAACCAATAAAAGCAATAACACAAAAAAGGGAATTAAAATATCGAATTTTATTGCAATTAAAGTAGGACGAGATTACTAAAACAATGAGGTATAATTGTAATAATTGGTTAGCTAATAATAATAATAACGGGATTACTTTTTTATACGGATAATGAAATAAATAACCTTGCGAATATTTATAATCGATTAGCTTTAGAATAAACAGTAAAATTATTGGGATGAAATATATAATTGATAAGGTGAAGAATAACCTAAAATTTGTATTTTGATTTTTTATGAAAAGTAAAATAAGTCCGATACTAAGAACAAGAACAAAACTTAAGTTTATTAAATTACCGATTTTTAATAAGTTAAATTCTTTTAATGATAAACCGTTCTGGGAATATTTAAAATAATATAGTAAAAGCAAATTACTTATAGCTATAAGCAAAGTAATTAAGAAATATTTAGTATTGGAATTATCCATTAAAAAAACTTTTAAGCAATTTTTGCCATTTTTGTAAAAGTAAGAACAATAAATATTTATTTAATAAAGATAATAAAATTTTTTGATGTTTAATGAACAAAAATAAATATCCATAATCTTTACTACATTTTTAACAGACTTTCTATACAATTTCTACTTTTACTGGTTAATCAATTACATAAATCAATCTATTAACTAATGAAATTTTGCT
>JALSNL010000340.1 GCA_026987055.1 Melioribacteraceae bacterium
AATATAAAATTTTTGTTGCAGCGTTTATTTCGTATTTATCCAAAGCGGCAGTGTATTGTTTTAACGAATTTTGAAATTTGGAATCTATCCATTTATCAACAAAATCAATATGTTTATCAATTAATGAATTATCAATTTTTATATTTTCGGTATTCATCAAAAGAAAACGACCGGCATTCCATATTTTATTTGCAAAGTTTCTTCCGAGTTCGGTTTTTTCCGTACTGAATAAAACATCTTGACCAAGCGGAGCAATATAATTGATAGTAAAACGTAAAGCATCGGTTCCATATTCCTTAATAACATCAAGCGGATCGGGAGAATTGCCTAAAGACTTACTCATTTTTCTTCCCTTGGTATCGCGTATGATGCTTGTAAAGTAAACATCTTTAAATGGAATATCTTTCATAAACTTCATTCCGGCCATAATCATACGTGCAACCCAAAAGAAAATAATATCAGGTCCGGTAACAAGTAAATCGGTTGGATAATAATATTCTTGTTCTTCTTTGGTTGTAAAAACATCTTGTGCCCAAAGCCAGCTGGAAGCCCAAGTGTCAAGCACATCTTCGTCTTGTTTCCAATTCTCAATGTCATTCGGCGGTTCAACTTCGCAATAAATTTCTCCGGTTATTTTATGATACCAAACCGGAATTCTGTGTCCCCACCAAAGCTGACGAGAAATACACCAATCGCGAATATTTGACATCCAATGGTCATAGGTTTTAATCCAATGATTCGGATGAAATTTTATTTTACCATCGCGAACAACTTGAGAAGCGGGTTTGGCAAGTTCGTCCATTTTCATAAACCATTGTTCGCTTAAATAAGGTTCAATAGGCACACCGCCACGTTCGGAATAACCTACGCTATGGTTATAATCTTCAATTTTTTGCAACAGTCCCAGTTCTTCAAATTTAGCTACTACAAGTTTTCTAACTTCGTAACGATCTTTATGTTGAAATTCTTTGGGAACGTTTTCATTTGTTGTAGCATCTTCGTTAAAAATATTTATTACTTCAAGCGAATGTCTTTTCCCCATTTCATAATCGTTAACATCGTGTGCCGGTGTAATTTTAACAGCTCCGGTACCGAAATCCATATCAACGTATTCATCTGCAATAATCGGGATTTCTCTATTAACTATCGGGAGTATTACTTTTTTGCCCACAAGATTTTTAAAACGTTCATCATTCGGATTTACGGCAACGGCAGTATCGCCAAGCATTGTTTCCGGACGTGTTGTGGCTACCACAAGAAATTCATCACTGTCTTTTACCGGATATTTGAAATACCAAAGTTTCCCGTTGCTGTTTTTGAAAATAACTTCTTCATCCGATATTGCGGATTTGGAAACGGGACACCAATTTACCATTCTGTAGCCGCGAT
The DNA here is from genome assembly GCA_026987055.1 of Melioribacteraceae bacterium. Lineage (GTDB taxonomy): Bacteria > Bacteroidota > Ignavibacteria > Ignavibacteriales > Melioribacteraceae > JALSNL01. Next base: position 1,390 of record JALSNL010000340.1, read on the forward strand.
AAATCAATCCTTCTTTATAAAGCTTAACAAATGCTTCAATTACTTTTCGATAATAATGTTCATCCATTGTAAAGCGTTCGCGTTTCCAATCGCAGCTAACACCAAGTTTACGTAATTGTTTGGTAATTATTCCGCCGTACTTATCTTTCCAAGCATAACAATGTTTAAGAAATTCTTCTCTTCCTATTTCTTCTTTGTTTATTCCTTGTTCTTTAAGATGTTTTACAACCTTGGATTCCGTTGCTATTGACGCATGATCCGTTCCCGGAACCCAAAGAGCATTAAAGCCTTGCATTCTTTTGTAGCGGATGTAAACATCTTGAATTGTGTTGTTAAGAATGTGTCCCATTGTTAGCATTCCGGTAATGTTTGGCGGAGGAATTACAATGGTGTATGGTGTTTTGCTTTCGTCAATTTCGGAACCGAATAAATCATGGTCTTCCCAGTATTTGTACCATTTATCTTCTACTTCATTCGGGTTGTATGCTTTTGGAATTTCTTTCATTGTGTAAACTTTAGTTTATTTGAAAATTTTAATAATTGAATCGGAAATATAAATATATTTGCCTTAAGATATTATGTTGTTTTTTAAGATGAAACCTTTATGTTAGTTTTTAAACACACAAAGGAATGATTATTTCATAAACGACTAAAAGTATGCCGGTGTTTATAAATGTGTGCAACAAGTTAAAAAATATAAACAGATGATATTTTTTAAGAAGATTTTAAATGTCGATTCTCGTTAAAAAAGCCGGACAGCTAAGAGATTGGAGGCAGCAAATTAGTTTATATCGTTTTGGTGTGGTTCTCTTATAGATAGAATATGAAAAGATGTTGTAAATTATTTAAATAATAATTCATTCCTTAAGAATTACAAAAAAAATATAATTATATTTATACACACTTTTGTATAAAAGTGTTGATATGTAAGTAGTTAACACTCAAATATTATAAATTAAATTAAACAAAGGAATATATTTGAGTATTT
>JALSNL010000341.1 GCA_026987055.1 Melioribacteraceae bacterium
TCGGATACCAAAACATTACCATCCACTTTCCTTCTTTTTTATGTTCTTCGGATGATATGTTTGCAAACTCTTTCCCTGCTTCTATGGAAACACAAGCTAATTTGTTAAATTCAGGAAATTTTTCTCCAACTGTAACCATTTTTACTCCTACATATTTATTATTAAGTAATAATTATTATTTATTATACAAATGTAACATTGTTATAGTTCATAATCAAATTTATTGTTAAAGAATTTTTTTTATGTAATAACTCTTTGAAGTTAAAGCATAATCAAGCTCTAATTAGAAAGTGTAACGTAATAAAAATATAAACTTATTAGCAAAGAACAATGTTATAAACTTGAACAAAAAAATCATTACAATAACCCGACACTTTTATCTTGATTATTGCTTAAATAATTTGTACGTTAGCAATTAAATTATTACACTAATTCTAAAGGGAAGGGTGGGATTAGTAAAGAATATTTTGTGAATTTTCTAACGCTTGGAAAAATTTAAAATGTTTTTTATTTTATTCACCCATTCACCCATTCACCCATTCACCCATTCACCCATTCACCCATTCACCAACTCGACTTGGTATCGGTAAGCGACGGATTAACTTGCTTGTCATTATTATTCTGATTGTAAAAATGCACAGTCAATTTTACAAATACGGATTTGTGATAAAAACAAATTTAAAGATATCTTCCGCTATCTTTATAAAAAACGATTGTTTCTGTTTTTTAGGAATAAAAATATTTGGTTAATTATTTGAGAAAGTATTTAAATGGAGAAAAAATGAAAAGGTTTATTGTTATAATGATAATTTCTGTAATTTTTATTTCAACTTGTATAGAGTCACCAACCGATCCGATTCCATTGCCCGGAAGTAGAGACTACGCATGGACTATTGATACACTTGGAAGACCTACAATTGATTACTATTCTAGAATGTGGGGAAGTTCACCCAAAGATATTTGGGCTGTTAGCTGGGGAAGTTACCCCCCGAATAACATAATACATTATGATGGTAAAAAATGGAAAGCCGTTGGACCATTTAAACGGATTATGCCCTCTTCTGTATGGGGGTTTTCTCCTAATAATGTTTGGATTAGTACAGGACCTTTTTTCTGGAATTATGATGGTGTTAGTTGGACAAAAATTTTTGAAATAGCCAAAGATGGTTATAAGTACCTACATTTGGGTTGTATGTGGGGAAAATCAAATATGCTTTATGCTTTCGGAGCATATCCGGATAGTAATCTAAATGCAAATATCCCTGTAATTGTTCAGGTTAGAAACAAAGAGTGGAAATTTATTAATACAACGGGTATTCGTGGTATTGTAGCAAATTTGTTTGTTGGATTAAATAATAAAATGTATATACAAAATATTCAATGGCAAGACATAAAAAAGCGAGATTATGACAGTACACAAATTTATGAATACGATGGTTATAAATTTAATAGATTGTATAGTAGTGCTTGGAATTTAGGTAAAACTGCTGACATAAGTTTGATAAATAATAAGGTTTATTTTGTTTTAGGTTATAAAATAGCAGAAAGAGTAAATAATCAATTTCGTACAATAGTTGAGATAGATAAAAAGAATTTTGACGGAATGATTTGGGGTAGAAGTAAAAGCGATATTTTTCTTGGAATGCAGGATGGAATAGCACACTATAATGGATATGATATAAAGTATTTAAAATATTTTAAGCAACCGGTTACAGGAATTTTTAAAGCATTTATTTTTAAAGACGAAGTGTTTTTTTTAGTTTATGATTATTCAACAAAAATTAGTTTAATGTATCATGGCAAATTAGAAAAAGGAGGTTAATTATTTAAATTATGAAAAATATCTTAAATAAATATAGAGCGAAATATATTTCCTCATTATATAACTTAATACTATCATTATGGCTTTTATTCAATTATTCTTGTGAAACACCAATTCAAACCAATGGAAACAGTAGACCTGTTAACGATGAAATGATAGTCTGCAGAAATCATGGCAACAAATTAACATATGTCAATCAATATACTTTTGAATTAATTAAATCAGTTTCCATTAATATACCGGACAGTTTGCAAATACATTCAAAATGTCTTTCAACAAATAAAGATTACTTAATATGTATTGGAAGCCCCGATACACCTCCATTTAGAAGTTATATTATGGTTTATGATATTACTAATGATTCTGTCACTAGTATATTCCCGACTGGTCTTGATTCTGTCGGAGCTCCACGATTAACTGCAGCTAACATTCTGGAAGAACCTGGGCTTATCTACTTATCCTCGCACGAGGTTGGGCTTTATTATATTAACTTTTTGAAAAAAAATATATCACAAATTTCTAGTGAGTTAGAGGTTGATAAAGAATTTTTTCATTCACCGGATAAAAAAAATTTGGCAATATTAAAAACCATATTTAGAGTTTCTGAACCCGGTTACTCAGAAACAGAAATTTACAATACTAGTTCAAGACTAAAAAATATTGAATTAATTCTTAATGAAAATAATATCGATGGTATTCAGATTATCGATCTTAAGTTTTCCGAAAATAATAAAATTATATATATATCATTTAGAGATCCAGAAAAAAGAGGAGTTGAAAAATATTTTGGTAGTTATAACCTTGAGACAAAGCAACTATATAAATCATTTTTAACTTTCCCATGGAGTGTAAATCCTAATTATATAGCTTATAGTTCAAAACGAAAAGAGGTGTATCTGGTAGGAAGAGAGGATAAGTTTTATGTAATAGATATAAGTACAAAAGATTACAAAATAAAAGAAATTGTCGATCTACCGGGTAAAGTGCCGAGCCCATCAAGAATATTGGTTAGAGATGATCAAAATATTGCGTTTGTTAGTTGTGTTTATAGTGATCTTGTATTTTCTGTGGATTTAGAAAATAAAAATATATTAAAAACAATAGAAATTGAAAAACCTTATTGGATGTTTCCTTTATAATTTAACTGTAACTCTTTATTTTTTATATAATATTAATAAGTACAAATTTATGATACCAAATTACTGAAAAACTAATGAAAGATCACCACCATGTTAAAATAATTTCAAAAGTATGAAATATTACCAAAATATTTTAATTTTCTTCAAAAAGTGAGGTTTAAAATGAGATGTCTTTATTTAAATTGGGTATTTATATTATCAATAGCCCTACAAATTACTTCTATTAACGCTTTTTCTGCAAAGCATAAACTAAAAACATTAGTCGAAAACTCATCACTAATATTAAGTGGTAAAGTAGAAACTATAAATTCAAAAATCGAAAATGAAGGAAAGCACGATGTTGTTTATACTTACGTAACACTCAAAATAAAATCTATAGAAAAAGGTATAATAAACAAAAAGTATGTAACTATTAAAATGCTCGGTGGTAAAGTTGGAAACCAAGGAGGCTGGAGTGAACACTGGTTTCATTTTAAAAAAGGTGAAGAAGCTATAGTTTTTCTTACACAGATAGATAAAAAAAACAACATTTGGGAAATAAAAAGCATTTCCGGCAAATTACCTTTTGTTGATGTTAAAGGTGATAAAAAATTGGATTGCTCTATGCTAAGAGAAGATGATCTATTAAAAGTCAATTCTGATCCATATTTTGAAAAGGATATGATAAAAGAATTAATTAAGAAATACATATCAGGCAAGAAAGGAGGGAAATAAAATGAACCGTTCAGCAATATTAACCAGTTTTGTATTATTTTTTAGTTTTCTTTTTATATCCTTAATAAATGGGCAAAATGCCTACAGGTTAATTGATCCAATCTATGGTGGCAGGTATGGGAAATCAGCATCTGCAGGTCCCCCATTTTTAAGATTTGGAAGCACACAACAATATTACCATACTGCAGCATCTAAGTATAATGCTCATACTTCTGCTGTTTCAAGTTCCTTTAATAGCTGGAATAACGCCGGCTCTGTAAAATATTACAGTAGCTCTTCCTCTGGTTTATCTCTTGAAACTTTCTATAGTTCATATGGGGCACCTGATATTGTAAATCCTGGGGAAGCATACACAGCACATAATCATTATATTATAAACTCAAGCAATTCATATATCCGGCTAAATACATTCCATACGTGGGGTACAGTACAAGATTTGGAAAATGACAAATTTGATGTAGAAACAATCCTGGTTCATGAAATAGGACATATTCATGGTCTTGCTCATCCTCTTACAAATAGCTATGCTCATAATGCAAGTGCTCCAATAATGGCTGGAGGTGATAATCAATATTTCTGGAACCATACTGCAAGAAGCCTTAGAACAGATGATATAAATGGCACAAAATTTCTTCAGTATAATGTGTGGATTCCCGAACAATATACAAGAATACAAACCGGCATAAATAATTCTTTTCCCGATGGAACTGTTAATGTTTCTTCCGGAACTTACAATGAAAATATAAGTACTTCAAAAGACTATTTTACTTTAAAAGGTAAAGGTTATAATAGTACTTATATAAATGGTTACATAACTTTTACAAATGCAGACCATACGAATATAAAGTACTTAAAAACTAATACGTTAAGTACAAATAATTCTTATACAAATTTGTACTCAGTAAAAACAAATAGGTTTTCGATATATGGTGATGAGGTACAAATAAATTATGTAAGAACAAACGGGGGTAATCAAATTCCTAATCAAATAACAAATGCAGATGGAACAGTTGATAATTCGAATTTGGAAAATATGATGATTGGAATGGACCTTACTAGTAACTCCGCTTATAATGTACAAACATATTTTTGTGGTAATGATGCCGATATAGATGCCTTTTCCGGTTCAGTTGCTTATGCTTGGTATAATGATGCTTTCAGCTATAATCCGGATTACAGTTGTTCAGGTAATGTGTATTATATTTGGAAACATACATGCGGTTCAAACAAACAGAGCCAAAGTAGTTTGCAGAAAATGGTAAGTAACAGTAAATCTAAAAGTGATTTGTTAGCAATAGATCAAAATTATGTTGAGCTTTTAAAAAATGTAAATGATAAATATTTAGAAAAAGGTACGGTAGATATGAACCAATTTAAAGATGATTATTATAAAATAATAGATAATTATAAATCATTTTTGGAAAAATATCCTTCAACGGAGGAAGCAGCTACTGCAATATTTAGGACAATACATTGTTACCAACAACAAGATGATTATAAAGGGTATGATGAATTTATAAATAAATTTTTATCTGATAAAAAGTATGACAAAATAAGAGCTGATGTTGAAAGGCATAATATTGATTTGAAAGTTGAAAAAGGACATTACAAAGAAGCAATAGAAACGGCAAACAAAATAATAGACGGTTATAAAATTGATAGTGATCTATATTGTGAATTATTATACGAAAAAGGATTGATTTACAAATATCATCTGGAAAATGAAATTGACGCAGAAAAAATGTTCAATATAATTATAGAAAACTATCCTAAAAATAAAATGGCAAGTTATGCTGAAATAGAACTAGGAATTAGCGGCATAAAAGAAGAAAAAAGTACAGAAGAGCAAACAACTAAATTTAATAACAGTAGTTTTTCAATAAGTAGTTATCCTAATCCATTTAACCCAAGTACAACAATAAGCTATTTTTTACCTTCAACGTCTAATGTCAAGCTAGCAATCTATGATATAATGGGAAGAATGATAAAATCATTTACCACAGATTCTCAAACAAGCGGAAAACATCAAATTGTTTGGGATGCAACAAATACAAATGGTTCAAGAATTGCAACAGGAATTTATATTTACAGATTTGAAGCAACGTCTCTAGAAAAAAATAAACATTTTGTAAAATCAGCAAAGTTAATTCTTCTTCGTTAAAATAAAGTAATGATCATTAAGAAATAATTAAAAAATAAAGTGCCGTATTATAGGATACGGCGCTTTATTTATAATCTAACCAAATAAACATTTTATACAAATATTACATAGTATCTTTACCTTCTAAAACAGCAACTTAGAAAAACATTGTCCTGACAAATTATTAGTATATCTCAATTTAAAGTTGTCTTTCGAATTTACTCTCTTTTAAGAAATAGGAAGTTTAATATTGAGTTAATCTATCAATTTAAGTTGTAACTTTTTGTTTTGTTATTAGATTTACATAAATTCCATAAAAGTATTTTATAAGAGATAAATTCTTTTCTTTTGTAAATTTACATTTGAAATATTAAAAATATTGCGGGAACAAAATGGTAGATACAAGTAAAATAATTATTGTCGGTGATAGAGTTTTAATTAAACCGGAAAGCAATTTGGAAAAAACCAACAGCGGTTTGTTCCTTCCGCCCGGCGTTCACGAAAAAGAAAAAGTTCAAGGCGGTTATATTTTAAAAGTCGGTCCGGGTTATCCTGTTGCCGCTCCTTCGTTTGATGATGACGAACCTTGGAAAGAAAAGAAAAATTCAAATTACATTCCTTTGCAAGCTCAAGAAGGAGACTTTGCAATTTTTTTAAGAAAAGATGCTATTGAGATTGAACTGGATAATACACAACTTTTAATTGTACAACAATCTTCCGTTCTTTTATTGATTAGAGACGAAGAACTTTTCAATTAAATTTTTAATCTTCTCTTTTAACTAACATTAAAAAAGGAAACACATTGGAAGAACAATTATTGGAATTCATCAAAACATTTGAAAATAAAGTAGTTGATTTAAGCAAAGAATTATCACTTACAAATTTCAATGCATCAATTTCCGGCAATCCGGAAGAATTTAAGAAAACCGCCGAACTGGAACTTAAGCTGAAAAAAATATTTTCGGATAAAAATGATTTTGAAAAAATTAAAGAATTTAAAAATTCAGGTAAAATAAAAAACGAAGTATTGTTAAGAGAACTTGAAATACTTTATAACTCTTATGCGGAATATCAAATAGACGAAAATTTACTGGAAGAAACAGTTAAGCTTTCGAGTAAAATAGAACAAATGTTTTCCACATTTCGTGCAAATATTAATAACAAAGAATTTACGGATAACGAAATTGATAAAATTTTGGAAACTTCTAAAAATTCCGCCGAACTTGAAGAAGCTTGGAAAGCAAGTAAACAAATTGGAAGTAAAGTTGCCGAAGATGTAATTGAACTTGTTAAGTTACGCAACCAAGCCGCAGAAAATTTAGGTTACAAAAATTATCATCAAATGAGTTTGTTATTAAGCGAACTTGAACCGGAATTTATGGACAAACTGTTTGATGATTTGGATAAGTTAACAACACCAAAATTCAATTCGCTCAAAAATGAAATTGACGACTACCTTTCCACTTATTACAATATTGAAAAAGAAAAGCTGATGCCTTGGCATTATCAAGATAAGTTTTTTCAGCAAGGTCCTAAAATTTACAAAGTTGATTTGGATATTTTTTATAAAGATGTGGATATTGAAAAATTAACTAAAGATTATTATAACGGAATTGGTCTGGAAATAGACGACTTGCTTGCCAATAGTGATTTATACGAAAAGAAAGGAAAATACCAACATGCATATTGCACGGCAATTGATAAAGAAGGCGACGTAAGGGTTTTGTGCAATATTACGCCAAGTTACAAATGGATGGGAACAATGCTGCATGAATTCGGACATGCGGTTTACGATAAATATGTAAGCAGAAAATTACCTTGGCTGTTAAGAGAGCACGCTCACATTTTTGCAACGGAAGCAATTGCAATGATGTTCGGACGTTTTGCATCTAATCCCAATTGGATTAAAGAAATGATTGGAATCAGCGAAGAAGAAAAAAATAATATTGAAGAAGACAGTTTGAAATCTTTACAATTGGAGCAAATTATTTTTTCACGTTGGGTACAAGTTATTTACCGTTTTGAAAAAGCAATGTTTGAAAATCCGAAACAAGACTTAAACGCTTTATGGTGGCAACTTGTAGAAAAATATCAAGGCATAAAAAAACCGGAAGGAAGAAACGAACCGGATTGGGCATCCAAAATTCATATTGCTCTTTATCCGGTTTACTATCATAATTATATGTTGGGCGAACTGCTGGCTTCGCAATTATATTTTTATATAAACACAAAAGTGCTTAAGAACGATGAAAAAACTTCATCTCCTTTTGTAGGAAAAAAAGAGGTGGGAGAATATCTGAAAAATTTATTCTTTTCTTACGGTTCAATTTATAAATGGGATAAGTTAATTAAATCCGCTACAGGCGAAGAACTTAATCCGGAATATTGGATTAACCAATTTGTTAACCTATGATTCGGTACAATTTCATTTTGAAAAATCATCTTTTAATTATATTAGCAGTTACAATATTTGTTTTATTGTTTACCGGACAAATAGAATATCAGCTTCCGCAATATAAAGCTTCCGACTTAACCAAATATATTGCAATGGCAAAATCTTCGCCGGAATTAAACACAAACATTATCAAACCTTTTGTTTATAGAATTTTAGCTCCGTGGATTGTTGGTTTAATGCCTTTTTCCATTCAGACTAATTTTTTATTACTAAATATTGTTTCGCTTATTCTGCTTTCTTTTGTTTTTTATTTTGCTCTTTTGGAATTTAAACTTTTACCGAACGTAGCACTTGCTTTAACAATTGCATTTCAAATGAACAGATATTTTTTCCAATTTTTATCTTGGAACTATTTCCAACTTTGCGATACAATTGCTTTGACTGTGTTATTCTTATCTTTTATTTTGATAAAAAGAAAAAAATGGTCGGCTCTTTTTTTAATATTACCGGTAAGTATTTTAGTAAAGGAATATGCTTTAATAATTTTGCCAATGGGACTTTACTATTTTTTGATTCACAAAAAATCAAAAAAAGATTTTTTACTGTTTGCAATTGTCAGTTTTTTTACGGTTGCAGTTTATGGTTCGGTTAGAATGGTTTTGAATGTTAATCAAGGTGCGGATTTATTAACGCAATACACAACCAAGGAATTTTACTATCCACGCATAATGTTATTCCTAAAAAAATACGTTGCTTCTTTTATTCCGTTCGGGTTATTGCCAATTGTTTTTTGGAAAGAACTAATTTCCTTTTTTAAAAAGAATGGTTTTTTGTTTGTTTACACAATTACCGTAATTGTAATTTCTTACTTCGGCGAAGCCGAAAGAATGATGGCTCCTTTGGCAATTGTATATTTTATGTTTGTTGGAAATTTAATTGAGAAGACTTTTGATATTAAAGATAGATTTCAAGAGAATAGAATATTTTTTACTATAATTATTATCTCATTTTTATCTTCGTTTTATCATCTTTGGGGAATTGTACAATTCCCAAATAAATATTGGTCTATAGCAAGTACAATATTATTTTCAATTATAATTGCAATTTTGTTTTACAAAAAGAAAATTAAAAATCTCGCAATCAATCAAAATTAAGTTTGTTCCATTTAATTGAAACCGATTCCCTTCCTTTGTAATCTTTTGGATTTTTTATTATTTCAATGGGCTTATTGTTTAAGTAAACTTTACACTCAACATTATCGGGAATATAAAACGTAATACCTTCAAGCTCCTTTATTGTAGGAATGTATTTCCCTTCCACTTCGTTAGATATGTTTTTAATATTTATTTTTAAATGGTTGTCTTCTAATTCATAATCCCAGTTTAGATATTTTCTGTGAACATAATAATTAAGCAATTTTGAAGTTGTGGAAACCAGCAGCTCTCCTTTATCTTGCTTCTGTTTTGCATATTTAAAAAGTTCCATGCTTTCTTGAGATAAATAGGGATAACCGTAATTTGCACCGAGATGTGTATATTGAATTAAATAACCTTGGTTCTCTATAAGTTTATCTAATATTTCCGGATTAAGTTGGAATTTTAATTGAGATTCATCTGTGATTGTATGTTGTCCCCAGCGATTT